>JAIQFJ010000435.1 GCA_020073325.1 Terriglobia bacterium
GGCGGGGTATTGGAAAAGAATCCGCCACCGCGCGAAGTCAGCTTTCCGTTTGCGAAGGTCCCGAAGGCTGCGTCAGGATTCGAATTGTTCTGCGGCAGCGGACCGGCAACGATCACATCGGGGCGATCGTTGAACTGATTGAAGCCGCTGTAATCCTGGGAGCTGTCGAACACCGTGAACGGCGTTCCGGTCTGGTAGGTGGTGATCCCCGAAATCGACCATCCGCCGAAGGCCTGGCGATTGAAGCCGTTGTTCGACCCGAGCAGACGATGCCCCGGTCCGATCGGCAGGTCCAGGTTGTAGACGAACAAGGCCCGCTGCCGGATGTCGAACGAAGAGTTGCCGCGTTCGAGAGCGATGTCGGTGGAATCCGCGACACCGCCGCGTTCGCCGCTCGAGCCGAAGAACGCCGAGTTGTAGTCGATCGAATGGCTCCAGGTATAGGAACCCTGGAAGAAGTACCCCCGGCGAGACTGGTACTTTGCGGTCGTCACCAACCCGTTGTAGTTGGAGTTGCCGATGTCCTTGCCGGTTCCCAACGATCCGAAGAACGGATAGGGATAGAACTGCTGATTGGGCTTCTGGTTTCCGCGGACGCTGGCATCGCTGACGGTCACGCTCGGCTGATTCTGATCCACGAACAAGCCCAGTTTGTGGCCGGTGCTGCCCTGGTAATCGACTTCGAGCGAGAAGTTGTTGCCCATCTTTCGCTGGATGCCCACGTTGTACTGATAGATGTAAGCGCTGCGGATATTCGGATCCTCCGCGCTGACGCTCAGCTTGCCGACGGTGGGAGTGCCGGGCGCCTGTCCGTTGAAGTTGGAAACCAGCGGCACATTCTGATCGAACGCGGTCGCCCAGGAGAACTTGCCGGGCTGCGTTCCGCCCGCAGTCTGCGCGGTGAGCAGGTTATAGGGCACGTTCAGCCCCATGTTCGCGGGAATGTTGTTGAAGATATCGTCGTAGCCGACGCGGAAGCCCGCGCGGATCACGGTATCGTCTTTGCCGAAAAATCCCGTGGCGAACCGCGGCGTGTAGGCCATGCCCACCACCGGGGCGAAATTGTTCTTGTCGGAGGTGACGCCGCTATCGCTCAGCGTGAGCGGCGCGGTCTTCAAAACCAACGCCGACGGTCCCAGCCTGGTGGGATCGATGGTCAGCAACTGATTGGTCCCCAGCAGCACCGGGCCGACTCCGGGAACGAAGTTGGTCGCCTGCATACGGGTCTGATAAATCGCCGACGGATATTCGTAGCGGATCCCGTAGTTGATGGTCAGGTTGTCCCGCACCTTCCACTGATCCTGGAAATACACGTCCCAAGGGAGGCGATTCCAGTACGCCAGCGTGTTTCCGCTGCGGAAGCTCGAGGTATTCACCAGGCCCGCGGCGAAATCGGTCCAGTTCACGAAGTTGAACGAGCCGCGCGAGGAGCCGTCCAGATAGCGCCGGGCTTGTTCTTCGCGCTGATGATATCCGAAACGGAAGGAGTGCTTGCTCGCGCCGAACGGCGAGATCCACGACATGTTGTCATAGATTTCGTAGGTATTCGTGATGCGGCCCTGCGGCAGGTTGTTGGTGCTGCCCAGAGGCGCGAATCCACCGGCAATATTGATGGTGGGCAGCCCCGAATCCAGAACGTTCTTGGTGCCGTCCACGACGCCCGCCAGAGGCTTGCCGTCCGCCCCCACCAGCACGCTTGCCGCGTTGAATCCGTTGTCCTGCACCGTGATGAACGTCTGGTTGCGCGAGTAGCCCAGACGGAGTTCGTTCAGCAGCGTCGGGCTGAAGGTGTGATTTTCCGTCAGCACTCCGTTGCGGCTCACCGGGGTATTTCCGTTTCCGCCCTGCAGCGGGAGCGCGCCCGGCACGAACGTCGTCCCCTGATAGTCCGCGAAACGAACGCTCAGGTGATCGCGATCGGTGATGTTGTGGTCCACCTTGATCAGGCCGGTGTGATCGAACGTCGTCGAACCCACGTTGGCGATGAAGTTGGTGGCTCCGGTCGAATTCGGCTCCGGCCAGAACTTCAGCAGCGCTTTCGAAATCGGATCGGTCGCCTGGGCGCGCTGGGCGTCGGTGGGGACGATCGTGCTGCTCACCGTGGGCGCAACCTGGCGGAAGCCTTCATACGACGCAAAGAAGAAGGTCTTGTCCTTCTTGATCGGTCCGCCAAACGTGCCGCCGTACTGATTGCGATGCAGCGGGCTCTTGGGAGCGCTGTTCTTGTTCGAGAAAAAGTCCGCGGCATCCAGATCCGAGTTGCGCAGGTATTCGAACAGCGATCCGTGGAACTGGTTCGTTCCGCTCTTGGTGACGATATTCACCTGGCCGCCGGTGCCGCGCCCGAATTCAGCGGTGGCGACCGAGGTCTGCACCGAAAATTCCTGCACCGCGTCGGTGATGCGGAAGTTGTTCAGCGGCGAGTTGATCTGCGTGTCCATATTGCTGACGCCGTCGAGCAGGAAGATGTTGGACTGCGAACGTGCGCCGGCCACGTTGAAGCCGCCGCCCTGCGTTCCGGTCGCCGCCGGCTGCGTCCCCGGGGTCAGCAGCGCGAGATCCATGAACTGCCGTGCATTCAGAGGCATATTCCCGATATTGCGGCTGTCGACGACCGAGCTGAGCGTGCTCTTATCGTTTTCAAGCAGCGGGGCCGCGCTCTCCACCTGCACCGACTCCGTCAGCGTGCCGACTTCCAGCGTCAGTTCCAGGTGCGTGATCTGGTCCACCTGGACCAGGACGGAGGAAACATTGATTTTCTTAAAACCGGTTGCCTCAGCCACCAGCGTATAGGTCGCCGGAGCCAATTGCGGGAACTGAAACTCACCCGACGGATTCGTCGTGGTGGTCAGTTGAGCATTGGTTGCCGTGCTGGTCAGAGTGAGTTTCACGGAAGGAACTACGGCGCCGGTCGCGTCCTTGACCGTGCCCGCAATGCTCCCACCAGCAAATCCAAAAATCAGCAACGCACTGAACCACAAGAGCGCTACAAAAATGACTAACCTTTTCATACACTTACCCCCTCATTTTGAAAAGACCCACGAAACGCTACAGAGCGGTTACGAAATCACCCAGTGCCATCAGCGTAATCGAAGATCAGGCGTTGCGTCAAGCTCTGTAGCGTATACAACGAAAAGAACATTTGTATAAAAAAAATATCTTCAGCGACGGAAATCAGACCACCTGATCTGCCCGCAGCCGCTCGATTTCGGAGGGGGTGTATCCGATCTCAGCCAGGACCACTCCGGTATGCTCCCCCAGCAGCGGAGCGCGATGCCGGATCCCGCCCGGAGTCGCCGAAAGCCGCACCGCCGTGTCCGCCAGCGGGACCGGATTTGCCGCTCCGGGATACTCGACATACTGGAAAAGCTTGCGAGCCTCCACCTGAGGGTCGGCCAGCACTTCAGGCAATCGCAGAACAGGACCCGCCGGCACACGGGCGGCCTGCAACTCGGCGATCGCCTCCGCCGTGGTCCGCGGCGCGAGCCACGCGTTGGTCGCCTCGGTGATCACGTCGCGATGATCGGCTCGCGAAAGATCGGTTTCAAAACGCGCGTCGCCGATCAGGTCCTCGCGCCCGATCACCCGGGTCCAGCGCGCAAACATATCGCCGCCGATGGTCTGGATCATGATCCAGCCGTCTTTGGTTTTGTACGCATCCGCTGGACCCGAATAAAAGCCGGCATTGCCGCGCGCCTCGCGATCGATCCCCAACACGCTTTTTTCGGCCAGGAACGCCTGCATGAACGTCACTCCGGTTGCCAGCAGCGATCCGTCGACGATCTGGCCCTCGCCCGTCCGGGCGCGATGAAACAGCGCGACCATCACGCCGAACGCCGTATGCAGCGCGGTCCCGTAATCCTCGAAGGAAACGACGGAGCGCGTGGGATGATCGGGAAATCCGGTCAGGCTCATCGCCCCCGACATCGCCTGCGCGATCGCGTCGAACCCCAGGCGGCTGGCATAAGGACCGTCCGGACCGAACGCCGAAACGCGCGCCAGGATTACATCGGGCTTGATCGCCTGCAGCGATTCGTAATCGATTCCCATTTTCTTCATCACGCCGACCGGGAGATTCGCCACCACCACATCCGCGGTCGCTGCAAGCCTCCGGATAATTTCGCGCGACTCCGCCTTCGACGTATCAAGTGTCAGGCTGCGCTTGTTGCGATTGAGCGACAGAAAAGCCCCGCCCTCGCCCTGTTCCGTCACCGGACCGGTGAAGCGATCCTCGCTGCCCTGGCGCCGGTCGACGCGGATCACGTCGGCGCCCATGTCGGCCAGCAGCATGGCGCAGTACGGTCCGGCGATGAAGCGTCCGAAGTCGATCACACGGATTCCGGCAAGGGGCAAGTTCGTGGGCATTTCCATGTAGAATAGCCGCAAATGGAGGTTCGCCGACTTGTCCCAAGCTGCCCAGACCGTTCCTGAAGCGTCCGTCGGAATTCGCCGTGCCACAGCGGATGACGCCGCAGTCTGCGGCCAGATCTGTTACGACGCGTTCGCGAAGGTCAACCTGGACCACGGTTTCCCGCCCGATTTCCCGTCACCGGACGTCGCGCGCGAGGTTCTCGGCATGATGTTTTCGCATCCCGGATTTTATTGCGTCGTGGCCGAATCCGGCGGGAGTCCGATCGGCAGCAACTGCATGGACGAGCGATGCTCGATCGCCGGCATCGGACCGATCACCGTGAATCCGGCGGGGCAGAATCTGCGGACCGGCCGCAAATTGATGGACGCGGTCCTGCGCCGGGCCGAGGAACGCGGGTTCGCCGGAGTGCGGCTGGTGCAGGCGACGTTTCACAACCGGTCGCTTGCGCTGTACACGACTCTGGGATTCGATCCGCGCGAGTTGCTGTCCTGCATGCAGGGTCCGGCGATCGGCAAAAAGATCGAAGGATGCGCCGTCCGTCCGGCGGAGAACGCCGATTTGGCTGCATGCAACGAGCTATGCCGCTGCATTCATGGCCACGATCGCGCGGGCGACCTTGCGGACGCGATCGATCATGGCGCCGTGGTCGTCGAGCGGCACGGCCGGATCACCGGATATTCCACGCTCGTCGGTTTCTTCGGCCACACCGTCGCGGAAACGAATCTGGATCTTCAGGCGATTCTCGCGGCGGCGGATGGATTCGCCGGACCGGGGATCCTGGTGCCGGTGCGCAATGCCGAGCTGTTCCGCTGGTGTCTCGCGCAAGGGCTACGTGTGGTGGAGCCGTTGACTTTGATGACGATCGGCCTCTACAACGAGCCCGCGGGCGCGTATCTGCCGTCGATTCTTTTTTAGGGCGCGCTCGCCTGGAGTCCGCGCAGGAACAACTCGTTTACCGAGAATGTGGGGCCGCTCGTCAGAACGGCGAGCCGGCAGCCCTGCCGGCTGGTGCGCATTGGTTACGAAGCCGGCTTAGCAGCCGGCTCGCCGCTCT
>JAIQFJ010000436.1 GCA_020073325.1 Terriglobia bacterium
GTCGAAGCACATCACCATCAACTTTTGTTCCGGCTGCGCGACACGCGACCCAAAGCCGCGCCCGGCGACCATCGCCGGACCGGACTGCGTCGGAACCGCGGTCGTGACGAAGATCCGATCGCCCCACACCACCGGCGACGAATGCCCTCGCCCAGGGATTTCCGCCTTCCATTTGATGTGCTCCGTGTCGCTCCACTTGAGCGGCGCATCGCCGCGAGCCACGCCGTCCCAGTTCGGGCCGCGCCACTGCGGCCAGTCCCCGGCGCCCCCAAAACAAAGCGCGCAACAAAACGTTACCGTCAAAGCAGCCCCAACCACGGTTCGAACCATAGAATCAATGATAAGATGGCGAGCGTGACCGCACCGAACACCGTGGGAAGCCACGTAGCAACCATCAGCACCATTGAGCGCGACCTCGCCGGCGACTTCGTTCGCGTGGTGGAAGAAGCCGGGATCGCCGCCGCCCGCACCATGGGCCAGGGCGACCGCGAGGGCTCCGACCAGGCCGCCGTCCAGGCCATGCGACAGGCCTTCGAGGACGTACAGATCGAAGGCACCATTGTCATCGGCGAAGGCGAGCGCGACGAAGCTCCCATGCTTTACATCGGTGAGAAGGTCGGCGCGCCGGGGCATGCCGGAGCGCAGTATCCGCAAATCGACATCGCGGTGGATCCGCTCGAAGGGACCAATCTGTGCGCCACCGGCACCGCAAACTCGATCGCCGTGCTGGCCGCGTCCGAACCCGGCGGCCTGCTGCACGCGCCCGATTGCTACATGGAAAAAATCATCGCGGGCCCGGCCTGCCGCGACGCGCTCGATATCGACGCTCCGGTGAAATACAACCTCAAGGCGATCGCCCATTGCCTCGACCGCCAGGTAAGCGATCTGGTCA
Source organism: Terriglobia bacterium (assembly GCA_020073325.1). GTDB lineage: Bacteria > Acidobacteriota > Terriglobia > Bryobacterales > Bryobacteraceae > Palsa-187. The sequence goes on from JAIQFJ010000436.1 coordinate 893, forward strand.
TCATGGTCCTCGACCGTCCGCGGCATGAGGAATTGATCAAGCAGATTCGAGCGTCGGGCGCGCGCATCCGCCTGATCCCCGACGGCGACCTTTCCGCCGGAATCGCCGCCGCCGTTCGTGGAGCCGGCGTCGACGCGGTCATGGGAACGGGCGGCGCTCCGGAAGGCGTAATCACCGCGGCCGCGCTGCGCTGCCTGTCGGGCGAAATGGTCGCGCGGCTGGTGGTCAACACGAAAGAACTGGAAGAGCGCGTCGAAAAGATGGGCATCCGCGACCCCAAGCGCGTGTATAACGCCCGCGACCTCGCGCCCGGCAAGCAAATCATCTTTGCCGCCTGCGGCGTCACCGAAGGTGCGCTGCTCCATGGCGTTCGCTTCTTCGGCGACGGCTGCCGCACGCATTCTCTTGTCATGACCTACGGATCCCGCAAAGTCCGGTTCGTCGATACGGTCCACATGTTCCGCGAACCCGGCCGCCGCGGCGTCCGGTTGTATTAGCGCTTCAGCCCCGCCAATCTACTCACATTGATAAAGTAGTTCCTGCGTCAGGAGCTACTCTCAATGCGAACATTCCTCCTCTGCTTTACCCTCACAACGGCCGCCTACGCAGCCGATCCTGTGCCCGTCCACAAGGCGAACTACGAGCTCGCCCAGCATTGGATGCAAGGCCGGGTCGGCAAGCTCGTCTTCGACACTTCGGTCACCCCGCACTGGCTCGCCGGCGATAAATTCTGGTACAGCTACGAAACCAGCCACGGCCGTCATTTCTATCTGGTCGATCCCGCCAGGAAATCGAAAGCTCCCGTCTTCGACAACGCCAAAATGGCCGCGATGCTCACCGAGATCACGCGCGTCCCCTACGACTCGCAGCATCTGCCGATCCGCACTATCAAATTCGTCAAGAACGACACCGCCATCGAGTTCGAAGTCCAGATCGAGCGCGACGCCTACATCAACGGCAAACAGACCGTCCTCGGCGTCACTGAGCAAACCGACGCGACCACCACCAACGGCCAGCAGGACGATCCCCAGCAGCGCGGCGGCCGCGGCGGCGCGCCTGGCCTTCCGCCGAACCCTCGCATGCGGACGCTCTACTTCGAATACGACCTGGCCTCGATGAAGCTCACGCTTCCGCCCGAATACACTCCCGAGCCGAAGCGTCCTCTCTGGGCATCGATCTCGCCCGACGAGAAGTGGATCATCTTCGCCCGCAAGCAGGATCTTTTCATGATGGACGCCGCCAGCTTCGCGCTCGCTGTGAAGAAGGCCGACGATCCCAACATCAAGGAAATCCAGCTCACTAAGGACGGCGAAAAAGACTTCAGCTACGCGCGCCACATCTCGGGCACTGAGCAGCAGCAGCTCGAACAGCAGAATCGCGAAGGCGGTCAGACCAATATCGAAAAAGACAAGACTGGCCGCGTGCCTGCGATCCAGATCCACTGGTCGAAGGATTCCTCGCGCTTCGCCGTCATCCGCCGCGACGAGCGCAAAGTGGCCGACCTGTGGGTGATCCGCACGCTCGAAAATCCGCGCCCCGCGCTTGAAACTTATAAATATGCGATGCCCGGCGAAGCGAACGTCCCGCAGTCGCATCTTGAAGCGTTCGATATTTCCGGCACGCCGTCACGCAAGGAAATCAAGGCCGATGCGTTCAAGGATCAGACGCTGCAAATCTTCGACGCGCCGTCCACCGCCCGCCAGCGCGAACGCAATCGCGCCGACGCCCAGTGGGTGGCCGATTCCAACGACAAACTCTACTTCCGCCGCCTCAGCCGCGATCAGCACAAGCTCGACGTGTGCCTCGCCAATCCCGCCACCGGCGAAGTGAAAACCGTGATCGAGGAGCGGCTCAACACCTACATCGAAACGCATCCTCTGCGCCTGATCGCGAACGGCGACGAACTTCTGTTCTGGAGCGAGCGCGACGGCTGGGGCCACTATTACCTCTACGGCGCCGACGGCAAGGTGAAGAATCAGGTCACCTCGGGCGAATATGTCACGGAAGACATCGAGTCGATCGACGAAAAATCCCGCACGATGATTTTCGCGGCCGAAGGTCACGAAGAAGGCGAAAACCCGTATTTCACGCACGTCTACAGCGTGAAGCTCGACGGCTCAGGCCTGAAGCTGCTCGATCCGGGTAATTCCTCGCATACGATCGCCATTGCCGACGACGGAAAATATCTGGTCGACAACGCCTCCACCGTCAACTCCGCCCCGCGGTCGCTTCTGTACGAACGCGGCGGCGCGCAGACGCTCGACCTCGAAACCACGGATCTATCGGCCCTGATGGACGCCGGCTTCAAGATGCCCGAGCCCTTCCAGGTGAAAGCCGACGACGGCCTGACCGATCTCTACGGCGTGATGTACAGGCCTTTCGATTTCGATCCGAACAAAAGGTACCCGATCATCGCCTTCGTCTACCCCGGCCCGCAGACGGAAAGCGTCACGCAGACGTTTTCACCCAAGAACGCGAACGTCGCGCTCGCGCAGCTCGGCTTCATCGTGATCGAAGTCGGCAATCGCGGAGGCAACCCGCACCGCTCCAAGTGGTATCACAACTTCGGCTACGGCAATCTTCGTGACTACGGCCTTGCCGACAAGAAAGCGGCGATCGAACAACTCGCGCGCCGCGACCCGTGGATCGACATCGAACGCGTCGGCATCACCGGCCACTCCGGCGGAGGCTTCATGTCCGCGGCTGCGATGCTGCAATATCCCGATTTCTTCAAAGTCGCCGTGAGCGAATCGGGCAATCATGAAAACAATATCTACAACCAGAACTGGAGCGAAAAACACCACGGCATCAAGGAAAACGACGGCCCCAACGGCGAGGTGACCTTCGATTATTCGATCGAGAAGAACTCCGAGCTGGCGAAGAATCTCAAGGGCCACCTGATGCTGACGACGGGTGACATGGACGATAACGTCCACCAGGCAAACACGATGCGATTAGTAGATGCTCTGATCAAGGCGCACAAGCGCTTCGACCAGTTCATCCTGCCAGGAGTCCGCCACAGTTATCAGCCGGTGCAGGATTATTTCTTTTGGGTTCGGGCGGATTATTTCTGCCGCTGGCTGTTGGGGGATTTCGACCAGAGCGTCGATATGACGGAGGTCGACACGCAGCCGCAGCGCGCACAGCGAGGTGCTGCCGCCCGGCGATAAGATTCAGCCGAGCCGCGACCAGAGGGAGGACTCAACGCTGGATATTGGGAAAGTCGACATCGTCCGGATGCTTTTAGGAAAGGTTCACTCGCAGCAGCAGCCCCGTGACGTCAGCGGCCGCACTCAATGCTCGATCAATCTTCGACGCAAGCGCGACGAAGTCGGAGTCGAAAGAGAACACGACGATTCCAGCATGCTCGACACCGGACTTGTGGAGCCGGACGAAGTGCATTCGATTCGCGGTTAGCACGATCCGCTCCCTTGACATCGAGAACGACAGCACTTCGTTATCCGGAACAGAGCGGTTCGCATTCCCGGCTTCTACGGATGTCAAGACGTCGTGGCCAAGCCGGCGTAATTCCTCCACAACCGGCAACGGCACGTTCTCATTCGAATAGAGCCGCGCCATTAAGCGGTCGCGTTCTCTTGAATCTGCCGCTCGATTTCGTCAGCGTGACTACGCGCATAAGCCCACGCATTCGCAAGATCCTCCGCGCGCAAAGACGGATACGCGTGAAGCAACGCTTCTTCAGAAACCCCTTCACGTCGGGCCTGCGCAAGCAGCCAGACAGGAATTCGCGTCCGAACGATGCACGGCTCGCCACCGCAGACGTCAGGCCGCGAGTCGATTCCGGGGAAGTCGTCAGCCAGATCCTGAGCGACCCATTTCAGGACCTGCGCTTTCTCGCCACGCGACATTTCGCCAAGCAGTCTTTCGACCTCATTCAGCGTCGCCATGCCTGTAAGTTAGCACGAACGAGCCGAAGCGCTGCTACAAAGCAGCAACCTTCCTATGTGAGACGAAAGCACCACATACCCACGCTTCCGTCCCCTTCAAATCACCATCGAGAATACGAACGCGCGTAAACTTTGAGAGCCCTTGGCAATGGGTCTTGGCCTCCTCCAGAATGAGGCACTTGGTGCCGTTCGGCACCAGGAGGAGATCCACACGCGGTGAGTGCGAGTTGCTGCTTGAGCGAGGATCGGAATGTCGCAGCGCGCCGAGTTCCTTTAACGCGCCGTCGTCGCCGGATCGCGAAAGCCTCACATTCGGGAGCCGCTTGTCGGAGAGGGTTTGAAGCCGCAACGTGGCACAACCGCAAACAACGGCAAGCGCCAAGGAGATCGAAGCTGCTTTCAAGAACCTACCGCGCCGCGAGCAATGCCCGCAAGTGCCGAGCCCGCTCCGGCGACCGCAGTTGACGCAGCGCCTTCGCTTCGATCTGGCGGATCCGCTCGCGCGTGACGTCGAATTCCTGGCCGATCTCTTCGAGCGTATGCTCGCGCTCGCAGCCGATGCCGAAGCGCAGGCGGATCACCTTCTCCTCCTTGGGAGAAAGCGTCTTGAGGATGTT
>JAIQFJ010000023.1 GCA_020073325.1 Terriglobia bacterium
GCCAGCGACGCTTCCAGCTCCCGCAGCCGCTTCCAGGCGAGGTGTCCGGCCAGGTTGCGATAAATATTTTCGGCCTTGTCGACGTGTTCGTCGCGAAACAGCGGCCCGATCGATTCCGGACGAAGCATGCCGGCCATCACCAGATGTCGTCTGGCCAGCAGGCGCGTGGCTCGCGTGAAGCTTTCGGCCAGGACCGGATCGTCCAGTGAAGTGAGAAACAGAATCATCGCGCGACGGCGCAATCGCAGCCGCAGGAACGTCGCGATCTCCTCGAAATCCGGCGAAACCGGGCGCGATTGGATCTGATAAATCGCATCGCGGCACGCCGCGTAGTGAGCCTTGCCGTTCCGCGCGCGCGCGAAAGCCTCCACCTGATGCGAAAACGCGGCGATGCCGAACAAATCGCCGCGCCGCTCGGCTGCCGCACCGACCACAAGCCCCGCGACAATGGCCCGTTCGAGCGCGCTTTCCTCTCCCATCGGCCGCGCCGAAAGCCGCGACGCGTCGATCACAACGTAAATTTCCTGCGTGCGCTCCACCTGAAAAACTTTGGTGATGGGATGGCCGCGCCGCGCCGTCGCTTTCCAGTGAATTTCATCGAAGCTGTCGCCGGGAACATATTCGCGCAATTTTTCGAACTCGCGGCCGCGGCCGATCTGCCGCATGGCCCGGATTCCCGCCGTCCCATGACGGAGCGCCCGCAGTTCGCGCGCACTGCGCAGATTGGGATAAACACGAATCTCCATGTTCGCCGCCGCACGATCACGCACCGACCACAACCCGAACCGCGAGGGCGCTTCCAGGTAGACAGAAGCGAAAACGTATCGCCCGCGACGTCGCGGCGTCGCGCGCCAGACGAACTCCGCGGCATCGGAATCTTGCGGGAGATCGACCTGCTGATCTTCCGACACTGCCTCGATTCCCTCCGGCGCAACAATCCCGATCCGGACGCGCCGCGAAGTTCGCGATTCGTTGCGCACGCGGACTCGAATTTCCGCGTCGCGGTCCTTGAAGAAGCGCGCCAGCGCCGGCAATTCGACGCGGATCCCGCCGAGCGCCCGCCGGCGCTGCACAGCATCGATCAGCGCGGCAATCGCGATGAGCGCAATCGACGCGATCGCGATCCAGCGCGCGCCCGGCACAAGAGCGGCGACCATCGCGGCGGGAAATCCCACCGCGACGACGATCCAGATCAGCAGCGTCGATGGAACCAGCTTCATACCGGGACTGCGACGCCCTCCAGAACTTTCTGCACCGCCTCCGCCGTCGTCATGCCTTCGATTTCGAACTCGGGACGCAGGATGAGGCGATGCTCCAGCACCGGCACGGCCATCGCCTTCACATCGTCGGGCGTGACGAAGTCGCGATTGGCCAGCGCGGCATGCGCGCGGCTCGACATCACCAGCGCCTGCGTCGCGCGAGGACCGCCGCCCACCAGAATGCTTTCATGCGTGCGCGTGCGGCGCGCGATGTCGACAATGTATCCCGCGATTTCTTCGCGCATCGAAACGTCGGCCAGCGCCTGCCGCGCCGTCGACAATTCGCCCGCGGCGAGTACCGCGCGAACCTCGCCGCGCTCGAGCGTTATTTCCGGCGAATGCTCGGTCAGCATGCGCTGCGCGAGCGCCAGTTCATGCTCGCGATCCGGCGGCCCAATGGAAATTTTCAGCAGGAACCGATCCTTCTGGGCTTCGGGAAGCGGATACGTGCCTTCATATTCGATGGGATTCTGCGTCGCGAACACGGTGAAATTATCGGAGAGCGTGTGCGTTTCGCGATCGATGGTGACGGTGCGTTCCTGCATCGCCTGCAGCAGCGCCGATTGCGTCTTGGCCGGGGCGCGATTGATTTCGTCGGCCAGCAGAAACGAAGTGAAAATCGGCCCGCGGACCAGCATGAACTCGTTGCGCGCAAGATTGAAGACATTCGTGCCCGTGATGTCGGCGGGCATCAGGTCCGGCGTAAATTGGATGCGCGCGAACTCGCAGCCCAGCACCCGTCCGAGCGTCCGCGCCAGCAGCGTCTTGGCGACCCCCGGCACTCCTTCGATCAGCGCGTGCTGCCTCGCAAGAATCACGATCAGTGCGGCGTCGATCGCGGCATCCTGTCCGAGAATCACCCTGCGCACTTCCTCGCGCGCGGCGTTGAGCGTGGCCTGCAACTGCTCCAGTCGTTCAGTCATGTCTTCTCCGTAAGAGCGCGTGAAGCAGCTCGATAGGCCGCGACGGGATCATGTTTGAAGCGGCGTAATTCTTCTTCCACTCGAGCCGCCCGCCGCGGCGCGGACGCGCTCCATTCAGCGAAACACGTGTCGAGCAGATCTTTTTCCGCGACGCCGCGATGCAGTAGCGCGGCCATGCCCTCGGTCGAATCGCGGCCGGCGACCGTGTCGCGCGCGGCAGCCTCGCGCGGCGGCAGAAAGCTCGACGCGCTGCGCCACAGAAACAGCGCGGCCGCGATCGCCAGAATCACCACCGCGCCTTCCAGATGATACTTGCGCATGAGCTTCGTCACGCTGCCGCTTTCGACGACGCCGAAGTGATTTTCGTCGAAAATCACGCGCGCGGAAGGGCCGATCAGCGAGGCCATAAACGCCGCGTCGCGAGCCTCGCGCAGGCCTTCGTTACTCAGCGAAAATGTGTCGGCCGCAAGCACGATGGATCCTTTGCCGAACGCGCGTTCCACCGCGTTGTGGCTCGCGATGGCGCGCCATTCGGGTCCCGCTTCGAAAAACAGCGACGTCTCGCGCGGGATCGCGCTGTCGTCTTCTTCTTTTCGATCCGCGTAACGGAGCTTCACGTTCCAGCGCTCCTCGACGGCGCGCTTTTCCGCCATCCGGCGCGACGTTCGAACCGGCAGAAACGCGATCACCAGCCTGCCGCCGTCGGCCACAAGTTTTTCGTACCCTTCCAGCGTCCGATTCTGAATCGCCGACCATGACACCGGCTCGACGCCCAGCACCAGCATCGTGTCGCGGCTTCCGATCACGGTTCGTTGCTTGTACAGCCGTTCGACTTCCACGGAAGGCAGCGCCGCCAGGCTTTCGTACAGGGCCTTCGCTCCCAGCGGGTCCGACCGCAGCGAGGAAAACGGCGGATACACGTCGCCGGTTTGAAGCGGCGCGACTGCGGCCTGTTCCAGTCCCCAGGCCAGCACGGCCAACAGCGCGACCGCCGCCGCGATCAGCAGAGCGTTATTGGACGTGTTCCGCATAGCTCCTCATCGCATTCAGTCCCGACGCGAACGAATCGACCATCGCTCGATCGACGCCGTGCACGCCGTACCAGCCGTATTCGAAAATTCCGGTGAGGCGCGCGAATTCGCGCCCCACTTCCGGCGTCGCGCGCGCGCGACGTTCCAGTTCGACGCGATAGTCCAGGCCGCTTTTCCATCGCGTGATCGAGACCAGCCCGCGTCCGCCCAAATGATTCAGCCCCGCCAGATACAGCGCCCGCAGCGCGAGCCGCGCGTCGCCCTTTGCGAGCCACTCGTCGGCAAGCTGCAGCCAGGAGCTCTCCGGAAGCTGGTCCGCCGTGACGGATTCGTCGGCAAGATTCACCGCCGCCGCAACCGTGACCGGCGTCGCCGCGACCACCGGCGTCTGCCTGCGCAGGAAAAACACAATTCCGGCTGCGACCACCAGCGCCAAGGCAACGCCGATGAGCAACTCCATCGTGCGTCGCGACACCGCGGCTTCCTTGCCGTCGGCCTCCGGTTTCGGCGCCTGCTCCAGCAGACGGCGGATAATGTCGCCCAGCCAATTGAAAAATCGTGCGACAGATTGCTGCGCCGCGCGAAGCCAGCCCGCGAACTTGCTATCGGGCTCCTGTGTTTCGACGCGCGGCGCGCGCCAGGTGAACTCGCGGCTGTGAATCACCTGATCGATCGAATGATCGAGCTGCTCTGAGTCGACCTGCGCCCGCGCGATTCCCGTGCACGCGATGGCCAGAGCGACCATTGCCGTCGCGCGCTTAAACGCCGCAAGCAGATCCTCGCCCGTCGCGATCGATTCGCCGTAGTAGCAGCGCAGCACGTACACGGCTTCGAGAAACGGATCGACGATCAGCCACGTGATCGCCGCGGCGGTCGCGGCCGAGCTGAGATTCACGATTCGTCCGCCGAGCCGCGCCAGTTCGCCTTCGATTCCCAAAAAGCTGCGCGCGAGCTGTGGCAGCATGGCGATCGTCAACAGCACATTCACAAACAACACCAGCGAGCCCAAAGCGACGATCGCGACCACGGCCCAGTTCTGCCTGGTCCACAAAGCGGCCTGCCGCCGCGCGGCGCGCAGAGGATCGGGCGTCCCCAGCGCCAGAAAAATTCCCGCATTGCGGAAAAACGCCGCGAATCCCGGAACCGGCAGCATCACCGCGAGCCGCAACGGCTGTAGCGCGGCCTGTATGGCGATCAATCGCAGCAGGCTCGCCGGGCGCTGCGATCCGGGCGAGAGCGTCTCATAGAGTCCCGCCGAGAATCGCGCCTTCCACACGTTTTTCCAAACGAACAGCAGCGCGAGCCCGAGCGACCACGGGGCGAGCCGCTCCGCTGCGAACGGGCTGCGCGTCATGTCGTTCAGGAAAAATAGAAACGCGATCAGAAACGGTGCGGCGCCGAAAAGATACGCGACCAGCGCGGCCATGGGAGCGCGGCGCAGCAGTGCGGCGGCTTCTTCCAGAATGTCGATCACGCTCATGCTGGCTTCTCGAAGAAATCGGACGGGATCCGCGCCAGCATCGCGCCCAGGTAGTAAAAAATCATCCACGCGAGCAGGATTCCCGCGACGCCGCAGAGCGCCCAGATCGCGGTCTTCGATCGTGGGGCCTCGGCCACGCGCTCCGCTGCGTTCGCCGCGCAGCCGGCGCACATCATGCGGCCTTCGTGTTCGGTGACGCACTCGCGGCAATAGAATCGCTGACAGACAGGGCATCGCGCGGCCGCTTCGCGCGACGCATGATTCCAGCAGCGCTGATGGACCAGTGCCGTCATCTTTCAAACCACGCCGCCGCGAGTCCGAGCGCCGCCACGGCCACCCTCCACGACGCGGCAAACAGCGCCTGCGTTTGCGAAAAGGCAACCCAGGCGAGCATCGAAGGCGGCGTCTGTTCGCCTCGTTTCGCCGATTCCGCGATGCCGTTCATCCATGTGAAAAAACTTGTGCCGAGCTGAACTGCATCCCAGACGATGCAGAAAATCGCCGGGATCATCAAGGCGTAGACGAAGCGCCGCTTGTCGTGTCGCGACCGCGCCAGCGAAACGATCAACACAACGATTTCGCCAAAAATGGTGGTGAACAGGACGCTTGAAAGCTGCGCGCGCGGAAATCGCACACTGGCCGCGATCAGCGCCGCATTCAGCAGGAACACCGCACAGAGGATTTCCGGCAGATAGCCTGGCGCGTCGGGAACGGCAGGCGGCTTTTCCACCGGCGTCGCTGGAAATTCGATCTGCGCGGCGCGGTCCGGTGCAAGCGTCCCCTGTACTGTTTCAATCACCGGAATGATCTTCTGGAGAAACACGCGCGCGGCGCGAACCCGGCGCACCGGAGCCAGGCGTTCATAACTCACCGCAGTCTGCAAGTGACAGCGGCACCGCGGACCCAGCGCGATATTCCCGATCATGATTCCCAACGCGATTGCGGCCATCGCGGCGAACACGATTTTGCCGAACATCGCCGAAACCGAAAGGAATCCCGCGACGCATCCGATCACCGCCGCCAGCACGACGAACTGGTACGCCATCTGTTCCGGCAATTCCGTGACGATCACTGCTTGAATGTCGGCCAGCGAGAAACGCTGGTAACGCTCGCTGAATCGCGTCGACTGCACCAGCAGCAGATGATCCGGCGCGAGCCACAACTGCGAGTAGCCGATCAGCGTCCGCTTGCGCCCCGTCAACCGCGTGTAGATCGACTTCGCCATGCGTTATCGCGGAGCGACTCCCAGGCGCGGCAGGCGAACGATGGTCCATACGACGAACGCAACGGCGCCGATTTCGGCCAGTGCGAAAATGGCGGCGAGCACAAATCGAATCCGCGTCCTGGGAAGAATACTGAGCGGCGTTCGCCAGCGGCGGATCGTGATGTACAGAGCCGCGGGAGCGCCGAAAATCACGGGCCAGAACAGCAGCGCCGGAAGCGTCGCGGCCGCGAGTGCGATGGAATCGTACATCACGCGCTGCGTTTCCACGCTCTCGATTTTCTTCTTCTTCACTCCTGCCCGGAAACACGACGGACACAAATGCGCGCCGTCGAGTTCGATATCGCACAGATTGCACAAAAATCGCCCGCAATGCGAACACGGCACCGACGCGCGGCTTTGCGGATGAAAGAAGCAGCTCGCCTCGGTCGCTTCGGCCACCTGTTCGGGAACCGCTCCGGCGCGCGACCGCTCCATGGACGGAAACACCGCGGCGAGGATTCGCTGGCGGCAGCCCGGGCAGAGCGCTCCATCCTCGCGATTCCACGCCTCGGCGGGAATCGGAAAAGAACATTCACCGCACGTGACCATCGAGTGGTTGTTCTATTATCGTCGGTTCAGCGGGCATAAATTACGCGCGTATCCGCCATATAATCGTGCAGCGCGCGTTTCTCCGAATCGAATCCCGCCATGATGAAGCCGATGTACAACACAATGCCGCTGACGATTTGCGCAAAATAGCGTCCGAAAGCCCGCCCCACCGAGACCGGAGATCCATCCGAGCGAATGATCTTCAACCCCAGCACCTGCTTGCCGATGGTCGCGCCGCGCGTCGAAACGAAGTAGACGTTATAGCCGATCGTCAGCGCCATGCTGATCAGCAGGGAAAGTCCGATCAGCCCCATGCCCGCCGAAAAGATCGCCGCCGGATCGCTGATCATGCGCGTTCCCAAGACCAAGCGAAGCGGCATCGTCACGAGCAGATTGACCACGCCGATCAGGATCGCGTCGATCACCACGGCGACAAAGCGGATCCAGAATCCGGCGTAACGCCGCGCGCCGATCGCCTGTCCGCCTTCGCGCACGCGCTGCAGATAGATCGGCTTGCATTGCGCGCAGACCGACGCCGTCCCGAGATTCAGCAGTTCGTGGATTGGAAAGGGCCGCCCGCACTCGGAGCAGAATCCGCTGTCGGCCGCGAGCGGAACAGCGGGCAATGGCACCGCAGGCTGCTGCGGACGCGGCGCGCGAACGGTTCCATGCGCCTGCCAGTTGGCCATGCCTTCCTGCCAGACCAGCGTATCGTCCCGCACAATTCCGGCTTTGACAAGATCGTCCAGCGCGGATTCTTCAATGGGACCGACCTGGCGGCCGTTGTCGGCGTAATACCAACTCATACACTGATCCTCCTGTCACGTTTGTGAAAGCCAGAGGATCAGTGTATCAGCACAGGGAGAAGCTTACGGAGCCGCAGTCAGGTGCGCGCGGCGATTCTTCTGCCAGCAGTCTTCCGTCTTGTCCGTGCAGACCGGACGATCCTTGCCGTAGCTGACAATCTGGAGCTGGCTGTTCGAAATTCCCATGGACGCCAGAAACTCCTCGGCGGCCTTGGCGCGGCGATCGCCCAGCGCCATGTTGTACTCTTCCGATCCGCGCTCGTCCGCGTGACCTTCGATCAGCAGCTTCTGGCTGGGGTAGTTCGCCAGAATGTCGCGGATCACGCCGACGTCGTCGTGCAACCGGGTGCGGGCGTCGTCGCGAATGGTGGCTTTGTCGTAGTCAAACAGCGCATCTTCCAGCCGAGCCAGCTTCGCATTCAGGGCCTCTCGCTCCGCCGGCGTCATCTGCCGGGGAGCGGAAGCCTGCTGGCGAGGCTGGCTCGGAGTCGACGCAGAGCCGGAGGACCTCGGCGCTCGCGTCGGAGTCGTGGCCGGTGCGGACGCGACCGGTGTCGGGTCCGATTTCGGGGTCTGGGCAACGGTCTTCTTGGTACAGGCCGAGACGCTGATCAAAGCGGCTGCGGCCAGGAAAAGCAGGGTATTCTGTTTCATTCTAAAGGGTCCTCTCGATCGACGTAATTGCAAGTACGATCTGAACTATAGTAAGCCCGATCCGGTGGCGTTTCAACAATCCCCTTCAGGCAGTATTTCGCGTTTCAGCAGGTTCTATAGACTGGATTCAGGGATGATCGCTCGACCCGTTGCCGGAGGCCGCGGTCTGCTTTACGCGGGCTTTGGCGGACTCCTCATTCTGATGCTCGCCGCCGGCGTCGACGCGCTGCTGGTGCTGCGCAGCGTGCGCACCAGCGACGCCCAGATCCGCGACGTGTATTTCAAGCGCAGCCGCGCGCTCGATGAGGTCCGCGCCGGAATCTACCAGTCGGCCATCGTGATGCGCGATTACCTGCTCGCCTCAGACCGCGAGGTCGCTCAGGCTCAGGTCGATAAGTGGACCAGCATCAGATCGAATACCGACCAAGCCTTGGGCGAAATGGCGTCCTCCCTAGACCCCGCCGAATCGGCCCCCTTCCGCAGCCTGCAATCCGAAGTGCAGGTTTATTGGAAACTGCTCAATTTCATGGTCGAGATGCAGGCGAAGGATCGGAGAAGCCGCGGCGCCAGTTATTTTTCGGGCGAATTAGTCCGGCGCCGCACGGCGATGCTCGACCTGGTCGATCGCATCGATCAGATCAGCACGCGGGAACTGACGTCGGGGAACAAGAAACTCAACGCGACCTTTGAAGGACTGCGTCTGCGCCTGATGCTGATGCTCGGCGCGACCGTCGGCGTCGGCATCGTGCTCGCGGCGTTCACGATTCGCCGGACGCTCGCACTCGAGAACGAATTGCAGAAGCGATACGAAGAGGGCCGCCGCGCGCAACAGGAACTGAAGGAGCTTTCCGCGCGCCTCGTATCCGCGCAGGAAGAGGAGCGCCGGGCCATCTCGCGCGAGCTGCACGATGAAGTCGGCCAGTCGCTCTCCGCGCTGCTGATGGAGGCGGGCAACGCCGCCGCGCGCGTCCCCCAGGATTCGGCCCAGAATTCCATCGAAGTACGCCGCCACGTCGAGTCCATCAAAAAGCTCGCCGAGGCAAGCGTCAACGTGATCCGCAATATGACTTTATTGCTGCGCCCCTCGATGCTCGACGATTTCGGGCTGGTTCCGGCGCTGGAATGGCAGGCGCGCGAGGTTTCCAAGCGCACCGGCCTGCGCGTCCACGTCGCCGCCGAAGAAGCCGCGCCCGAACTGCCCGACGATCTCCGCACCTGCATCTATCGCGTCGTTCAGGAGGCTCTGCACAACTGCGCCCGTCATGCCCATGCCCGAACCGTGAAGGTGGTGGTGAAACAGGAGCCTCAGAGAATCGTCCTGACCGTGGAAGACGACGGCGCAGGTTTTGATGCCAACCGCGTGCGCGGCCTGGGACTGGTCGGCATGGAGGAACGCGTCAATCATCTGGGGGGCGCATTCGAGATCACCTCGCATCCCGGCTCCGGAACGAAAGTGGAAGTGGAACTGCCGCTCGCCAGTTGAAACCAAGAGAACCCATGCCCATCAAAATTCTTCTCGCTGACGACCATACCGTGATGCGCAACGGCCTGCGCCTGTTGCTGGAACGCCAGCCCAACCTGGAGGTGATGGGCGAAGCCGCCGACGGACGCGAAGCGGTGGAAATGGCCGCCGCCGGAAAACCCGACATCGTGGTGATGGATATCGCCATGCCGCATCTCAACGGAGTCGAAGCCGCGCGCCAGATCGCGGCCAGGAGTCCGCAGACCGCCATCGCGATCCTGAGTATGCATAGCGATGAAAGCTACGTGATTCGTTCGCTGAAAGCGGGCGCGCGGGCTTATCTCTTGAAGGATTCCGCCGAGGCCGACCTGATCGCCGCGATTTACGCCATCATGGAAGGCAAGTCGTTCTTCAGCCCCGCTGTTCGGAAGATTTTGAAAGAAGATTACATGCACCAGCTCGCCGAAATGGGCGCCGAGGATACGTATGAACTACTCACGAACCGCGAGCGCGAGGTGCTGCAACTGGTTGCCGAAGGAAAAAGCAACAAAGAGGTCGCAAATCTGCTGAATTTGAGTCTCTATACGGTCGAGACCCACCGCACGCACATTCTACAAAAGCTGAATCTGCATAGCGTCCCCGAGTTGATCCTCTACGCGGTGCGCAAAGGAATTATCAGTTAAGCGACGGCGGTGTTTCCTGGCCACGTGCCACATTCGCAGGATTTCGATGCGCCGTTTCTCTTCGTCGAGCCGATAGTAGACGTAGAACGGCGTGTGTAGCAGTCGTCGAATCGCCGGCCTCCGCCGAAGCGGCGCACCAAGACGCGGAAACCCGCGCAGCAATTCCAGATGATCTAAAAGGCCGGTCGCAAAATTTTCAGTGAGGCCTGGATATCGCTCCGCGGACCAGGCAATCAGAGCTTCCAAATCAGCTAAGGACGCCTCTGAGTAGAATATTTGGAAATCCAATCCTGGACTTTCGCGCGAACCTCTTCGCTCCCAACGAGCCTGCTTTCGTCGGCATCGCGAGTTCCCTGCTCAATCGCGGCCAACGTCTGGTCGTCGACTTCAACCTCTTCTGAGGAGACAAAGAGATCGATCGATTGGTCCGGCATGCTTTTAGAATACCCCGCTACCGCCCACCCGAAGTCGCCTTCGCCGATTTCTTCGCCGACGCGAACAGCGCGATCTTTCCCGCTTCCGCCGGACTCATCTGCAGTTCCGTCCCAGCAGGCAGGTTGATCGACTTCTTGTAGTAATACGTCCGCTGGTAATCCGGATTGTATTGATAGATCCACAGCAGCGGCTCCACAGTGCCGTCGGGACGCGCCGCGATTACCTGGACGCTCTCGCCCTTCTTCAATCCGGTCGGCCTCACCGCGACCACCTGAGCCGGAGCGTCGAGCTTCGTGCCGGAGGCGACATCCACCTCCGACGTATTCTTCGGAGCCGCCGCGTCCAGCCACTTCTCCTGCTTGGGAGCCTCGGGAACGTACTTCGGATTTCCTTCCGGCGCGCCGCCTTCCACCCAGTCCGAAATCGTTTCGAGTTCTTCCTGCGTCAGGCCGCGATCGTCCTTGAATTCGCCGAAGCCTTTGACGGCTTCCCACGGAGGCATGCGCCGCTCCAGCGCTTCTTCCTTGATCGCCTTGGCCCACGGACGAGCCTCGTCATACGTCATCAGGGAAAAAGCCGAGCCGCCGTCGCGATGGCACATCCCGCAGCGCTTGTACACCAGCCGCGACATCTCTTTCGACCACGTGATCTTCGTCGTGATGACGTCGTGAGCCCCGGCTACGCCGGCGCAAAGGACGATCAGTGCCGCTGCCTTGAACATCACTCGGTATGGCGAGAGTAGAAATTTCGGTTGGTGATCTTCGGGTCGACTGCAACGTCCACAAAACCGATGAACATCTCTTCCCAACTCTGCTCGCCCCATTGTACTTCCTTTTTCGGATCCGGATTGGCCGGATTGTTCGGTGAATTATCCCACCACGCCGTCGCCTTCACCCGCGTTCCCGGCTGAAGCTGCAGCGGCTTTTCGAGCTTGTAGGAAAGCTGCCAGGCGAGGCTCCAGTTGTCGACCTTGAGAATCGTCTGCGACTCTCCGGTCGGATAAAGAATCTCGTACTGGAACGATTTCCCGCGCAGATGCAGGTGCGGGAAGAAGCTGATCACGGTCACCGGATTCATGATCGGCAGCACGGCTTCAGCTTTGAAATTCCCGTCGCCCGCAGGAATTTTGAACTGATTGTTCAGCGCGCCCACAGTGATGATCCGCTGCTTGGGCGGCTCTTTCGCGAACACCAGCCCGACCCGCGTCTGATCCTTGCCGGCTTTTCCGCTCGCGGTGTAGTGCATCTGGAAAATGATGTCGCTGCCGGCCTTGATCTGCTTGGCTTGACCCGGCTCCCAAATATCCGGAACCATGCCCGGCGTGTAGATCGAGAGGACGTCGTTCAGGTTGCCTTGCGTGTTGAGGAAGCGCTGCTGCGCGGTCGTCGCCACGGGGACGAACGGTACGCCCGGCTTCGCCTCGGCCAACCACTTATTGCCCGGCTCGCGAATGAACATCACCGCGTGATGCACCACCGTGCGATTCGACGGGCGAATTTCCACCGCCTGGATCCACTTGTCCTCGGTGAAATGCGTCGGCACGACGATGTACTGATATTCGACTTCCCCCGACGCCGGCATCTCGAACGGCTGCGGCATTTCGATAATCGCGTCGGGCTTCTCGATGTTCCATCCGTCGACCCAGGTGCGAGGCTTCGGCGCGTCTTTCTTGTCGCCCTCCGGCGCGCCCGCATCCACCCACGCCGCGATCGTGTCGATCTCGGCCCTGGTCAGCGAGCGGTCGTTCGAAAATTTCCCATAGTGCGGATCCGCCGGCCATGGCGGCATCTGATTCTTCAGCACGGCCGCCTTCATCGCCTTTGCCCACGGGCGAGCCTGATCGTATGTCAGCAGCGGCATCGGCCCGATTTCACCGGGACGATGGCACTCCTGGCACGACTTCTGGAGCAGCGGCTCGACGTCTTTATGGAAAGTCGGCGCGGCGAACGCGCTCAGGGACACGGCGAGTAAAATCGAAAATCGCATAAGGAGGTTGAGACTTGAAACCGAAGGGTGAGGAGTGGCGGACCCAATGGAACCGGGTCGCCACTCCTGTAACAGAAGAAACTACTGATGAATGACTTCAGCCGCGCCCGTCGTCGGAGCCTTTTTCTTCGGGCGCATCAGATCCATCGGGTTCTTGTTCAACGGAACCGCGACGTCGAAGAACGCGAACATCATTTCATCCCAGCTCTGCTCGCCGAAGTGAACTTCCTTCTTCGGATCGGGGTTGTCGGGATTGTTCGGCGAATTGTCGAAGTGCGCCGTCGCTTCGAGGATCGTGCCGGCGGGCAGCTTCATCGGCTCAGCCAGATAGTAGGAAAGCTGCCAGGAGAAGCTGTAGTGCGGAACACTCAGCAGGACTTCCTTGCGGCCGTCCGGGAAAGTCGCGCGCACTTCCATGTCCTTGCCGCGAAGGTGCATGTGCGGCAGCAGCATCTCGAGCGTCGAATCGTCCTGCAGCGTCAGCTTCGCTTCCACCTTATAGTTCGGATCGCCCGGAGGAATCGCGAAATTCGCGGTCGTCACTGCCAGCGAGAAAACGCGCTCTTTCGGCTCGGTCTTGGCGAAGATCACGCCCACGCGGCTCTTATCGGAGCCGGTCTTGCCATTGGCCGTGTAGTGCAGCTGGAAGATGATGTCCGCGCCTTTGGGGATCAGTTTCACCTGCCCCGGCTTGAACTCATCCGGCACGGTTCCCGGTGCATAGCCCGCGAGCATGTCGCCCGCCGCGATGCTGCCGCCACCGCCGCCCTCACCCTGACGCTGCCCCTGCTCTTGCTTGGGACGCTCCGGAACGAACGGCACGCCGATCGGCGCGTCCTTCATCCAAGGCGAGTGAGGATCGCGGATGAACGCGATGATGTGATGCACGTGCTCGCGATCGCTCGGCACCGCTTCCGCCATCTGCACGTACTTGTCTTCCGTGAAGTTGGTGGGCAGGCGAACGTATTGATAATCGATCGTGCCCGACGCCGGAACGTTGAACGCGGTCGGCACTTCGAACACCATGTCCGGTTTGCCGATCTGCCAGCCTTCGGCAAACTCGGCCGGCTTGGGCGCATCCTTCACGTTTCCAGCCTTCGCCCCAGCGTCGACCCACGCGACCAGCGTGTGAATATCGGATTCCGCCATCGTGCGGTCGTTCGCGAACTTGCCGTAGTGCGGGTCCGCAAACCATGGCGGCATCTTTTTCTGCAGAACTGCGGCTTTGATGGCCTTGCCCCACGGCTTCGTCGATTCATACGACATAAACGACATGGGACCGGCTTCACCGGGACGGTGGCAGGCCTGGCAATTTTTCTGAAGTACGGGGAGGACGTCCTTATAGAACGTGGGCTCCGTTGACGGGGCGGCGGCAACCAGGGCGGCACAGGCCAGCCCAAGCGATAGAACGCGCATCATGAACCTCCAACTTCTCAACTATACGACGGAAGACCCGAAATTCGTTCCATGAGTTTTTTGGGCGGAAAAACCCAGGAAAATGCTCGATTCCGCGCAACATAACGGATCTCATGCACTTAACAGCGTTAAGACATCCAAATGGCATATGTAAATAATTGTAAATCTCAGCGCGGCGCCGCGGCCAGCGATCCAGCCGCAGTGCCGCGGTTACCGATCGGCGTCCATTGGCTGCCATTTTCTCGCCATCACCACAGGTCGCCATTCGACGTTTTTCCGGACAGAAACAGCTCGCCGTAAATCCCAGCAGCGGCGACATCCTGCAAGATTCCGCCGACCTGCGTCCGGGGCTGCCAGCCCTTGCCCGGTCCTTCCGTGAACGTGGTGCGCCAGACGACGTTGGTCGAATCGAGGATCACCACCGCCTCGCTTCCCGTCCCGAGATTCACGATCCGAGGCGGCACGCTCGTGATGGCGCCTCCATAGGACCAAGACCAGACATCGTTCGACACGCGAGCCATCCAGTTGGAATTGAAGTTATCTTCCCCGACGACATAAAGCGCATTGTCGGAACCGCAGGTGGCCGAGGGCTTGCCTTTGATAATCCCTCCCCCGAAAGTCCAGCCGAGGAATCCGGTTCCCGGCAGGTAGCGGCCGCTCCACAGCGAATTGAACGTGTCTTTCCCGACCACATAGATCGAGCCGTCGGAACATGACGTCACTACAGGATCGGTCGAGAAGATGCCTAACAAAGAGGTCCACGCGCCGACGCCGTTCGCCGGCGTATAACTTGTCAGCCAGTAAGGATTGTACGAATCGCGCGACGCAATCCAGCCTGTTCCTGCGGTGTCCACGGCGATCGCGGGAACGCCTTGAATGATTCCTCCACCGAAGGTCCATCCCGACCAGGTCGAGGTGTTCGGGTTGTAGACGTTGGCCCAAATCGAATTGAAGGTGTCGCGCGCGACCGCGAACGTATTGCGATGCGAATCCGACGCGATCGATGGATCACTGGCGAAAAGCCCGCCGGAGTTGGAGAGCGTCGTCGCCGCGTAGGAAGACAGGCGGATGGAGCCAACAGAGTCGCGGAATGCCGACGTCGCAGGGCGAAATGCAACGAAACCATGTGCTGCGCCATCGGTATCGTTGTATGTTCCGGAAAGCGTCCCTGCGTTATTCATCCCATGACCGATGTCGTGCCGCCTTGCGAACCTGGGACCTCGTCGAACATGGTCAGCGCTCCCGGCGCCCCGTAGAAGTACACGAAGCTGTTAGCGACAAGGCAGGAACCAACAACTTCGCCCCAATCGTTGATCGCCGACAGGGTGTTGCTCGTGGCGCAATTCGGGGAAAGGTCGACGGTAGAGAAGGTGCCGTCGCTATTCCTGATAAATGTCAGCAGCGTCTGTGGCGCAATAAACGCCTGCCCGACCGACTGACCCAGGTTATTGATCGGTCCGCCGGCGGTGGAAGCCGCGCCCGGATAAGAGTAAAGCGTGGCTGCCTTTCCGTTGGGGATCACGAAACCTTGGGTGCTGGCGCCGAACACGTTGCCCGCCGTGCCTGAGACGTCGCCCTTGTTGTTAATTCCGGTCAAGAACACGTGGTTGAATCCGCCCACGGCAACGGATGTGAATTGGCTGCCGGACAACATGAACGCCTGCAATTGAAAACTATCGGGGCTGAAGCCGCCGCTGATCACGTCCGAATCGTTGATCTCGAATAAAATCGTCCCCCGTTTAGGGATGGCGTTCCTGGAGCGTCGATTCCCGTGATGATTGTCCCATCGGCGAGCCTTTTAAATCCGTGCTGAATTCCGTTCTGGTCGTAGTAATGGCCAACGATGGTGCCCTTGTCGTTGATCCCGTTCACGGCGAAAACGGATGCTCCCGGGATATCGAAACTGGTGAGGGTAAAAGAATCGGCGCGCGCCAAAACACACGCGCTCAGCAGAAAAAGAGCTCGGATATTCATGATGGCGAAAACGGAATTTTCGAGTATAGCAGCGATTACTTCGCGTTTTCGCGAATCTGCCAGGACGATGCGACTCCCGCGCCGGAACGGCCCACCGCGTAAACACGCCACCGCAGTGGAATCGCTACAGGAGCCTTCGCGCTGGTGTCACCGGTCGGAATCACGCGCACCGATCCGTCCGCGTCGAACTCCCAGCGGCCGTTCTGCTGGACGTCCCACTCGACGACGTACGATTCCGCGCCCGGCACGGGTGTCCAGCGCAGCATCGCCGGATCGTCGATCAGTTCCGGCGCCGGCAGCGCGACCGGTTTCGGCGGAGGCGCCGGATTGTAGACGGCCAGCAGCTCCGGTTTTTTGCCGGCGCGCAGCAGCGGCTCGAAATGATCGATAAATCCGCGGTCGCTCTTCCAGAAGGCACGGCAGAGTTCCAGATATTCGACCACGGCGCCGCTCTGGCCGTGTTCCAGCAGATCCTGCGCCAGCGACATTCGCGGAGCCGGCATCGTTTTCACGCGAGCCGAATCCAGAAGCTGTTGCTTCGCCTCGGCGAGATCGCCGTGCGCAGCCGCCGCCGAGCCCAGAATCGTGTGCGACACGTGAATCGTATAATCGTCTTTCCTTGCGATACTCAGTGCCGCGTTCGCGTCGCGCTGCGCGTTCTGATCTTCCGCGGCGTCCCATTCGGCCGAAGCTAAATCGGCCAGAAAATGCGCCCGCTGCGATTCATTCGCGGAAAGTTCGATGGTTTTCGCCAACAACTGGACTTTCCATCGCGGATCGAGCGTCGCACCGGCTTCGCGCTGATAGACCTGCGCCAGTGCTGACCGATACGCGGCGTTCGACGGGTCCAGTTCATGTGCCTTGGCGATCCAGCGCTCGCCTCGATCGAGCGCATCCGGCGCGCCCATCGCATCCTGAAACTGTGGCCCGCCCTGCGGCAACAAAAATTGCCCGGCTCCGGCCAGGAGCGCGGCGTTGTCGGAAGATTCGATCTCGCGCAACGCCGTTTCGGAACGAGCCGGATCGAACGCGGTAACGACATCGTTCCGTTCCAGCCGCGTCGCCCCGAGCCACAAGAGCACGTCGAGCACGCCTTTCATCCGCGCCGCCTCCGGACTCTTCGCGTCGCGCTCCAAGGCGCGATCCGCCAGCGCGCGCGCCTTTTCCCGGTCGGACATCTTGAAAAACCAGGCCGCGTTCGCCAGGACCTTCGACGATGCATCCGGCTTCGCGATCTGCTCGCGCCACAGCCGCGCCGACTCCGCCGCGCCTTCGGGATCCGCCTTGACGCCCTCAGCGTCAATCACGCCGAACATGGTGGCGAGATCCGGCGCATCGGGACGCTTTTCGATCAGCCACAAAATATTCCGCCGCCGTCCCGCGCGCGACGCCGCATCGGAGGGCTGCAGCGGATTGTCGTAATACAGCCTGAGCAGCGCGCCGCGCGGACCGGGATTTTCCGGATGCAGCTTCAGCGCCGCTTCCAACCGCGCGATGGCTTCCTGCCGCGGCGGCTGCGCGCAGAGAAAGGAACCGAGAGCAAGCGCTACGATAATTCGCATGCGTTGGCTTCTCCTGCTTTCCATTATGACGACGTCCCGCGCGGAATCGGTGGATGAGAAAATCCACGCCGCGATCGCGGGTTTTCCTGGCGACGTCGGGATTTGCGCCCAAAATCTGGATACAGGAGCCACCTACGCGCTGCGCGCCGACCAGCGCTTTCGAACCGCCAGCACCATTAAGCTCGCGATTCTCGCCGCGGCCTTCGCCGCCGTCAACGAAGGCAAAGTAAAGTGGACCGATCTTTCCACGCTGCGCGACGCCGATAAAGTGTCGGGCTCCGGCGTCCTCGGCACCGAATTTTCGGACGGCGACAAGCTTCCCCTGGCCGACCTGGTGCACCTGATGATCGTCCTCAGCGACAACACCGCGACGAACCTGGTGCTCGATCGCATCACCGCGGATTACGTCAACGATCAGATGGACAAACTCGGCTTGAAGCAGACCCGGTCGATGCGCAAGGTCCGCGGCGACGGCGCGGATTTGAAAGCGCCCAGCGGCTACAGCAAAGCCGGGCGCGATCCGGAAAACGAAAAATACGGAATCGGCTCGACGACCCCGCGCGAAATGGTCGCGCTGCTGGAAAAAATCGAAAAGGGCGAAGTGGTCAGCCCGGACGCTTCGCACGAAATGATCAAAATTCTCAAGCGCCAGCAGGATCACAACGGAATCGCGCGGCGGACCGGCGATGCACCCGTCGCCAACAAAGCCGGGGCGCTCGATCATCTTCGAGCCGACGTCGGGATCGTCTATTCGAAGCACGGCCGCATCGCCATGGCGATTTATTGCGACAGCATCCCGCAGGTCGATTGGTCGAGCGATAATCCGGGCCTGTTGCTGATCGCCCGCATCGCCGACGAATTGCTTTCGTCGCTGGGCCGGTAAATCCGCGGCCGTGGCACAATTGTAGATTCTCCGCCGTACATGACCCTTCGTAGAATTTTTCCGCTTCTTTTTCTGACAACGCTCAGCGCCCGCGCCGAGGAAAGCTTCGTCAAGGCGGTCGATACGATCAAGCATTCCGTTGCGCCGATCGTCTGTCTGACCGTCGCGCAGGATGGGACCGCGAAGCTCGACTTCATCGAGGGCAGCGGATTCTTTATCTCCAAAGACGGATCCTTCGTCACCGCGCGCCACGTGATCAGCGAAATGGAGCCGTCGCCGCTGCGCCGCCCGTGCAACACGCCCGCAGTCTATATTCCCAAGAGCGGAAAATGGTCCGACGAAGGACGTTTTGTCGATATCAAGTGGTTCGCGTTTCATCTCGACCAGTGCGTGCTGAGCAGTCCCGTGGTCGATCTGGCGCGCTGCCGCACTCAGGACGATCTTTCGAAAGACAAAGACGTGATCACCCCGCCCGAGCCCGTGACGATCGACGCGAAGCTTCCGCCCGAAGGTACCGACATCGCGTTTTCCGGATTTCCGCTGCAAATCACGATTCCGCGCGCCTCGCGTGCGACCATTGCCGGCTACGGATCGCGCGACAACATCGAGACCACGGAAATGGTGATCGATCGCAACACGTGGCCCGGCGCCAGCGGCAGTCCGATTTTTCTGGCCAGCGGGCATGTCATCGGAGTCGTGCTGGCGCGCGGCACGAATGAAGCCGCCGGGCTCGCCTTCGCACGCACCGGAAATGAGCTGGATAAATTCCTGAAGTCCATCTTAGAGAAGTGATAGGGTGTGAAGGCACGATCCCATGAGCGCCCTTCTCGCAGAGATCGATCAGACCATCACGCCGACGCCGACCCTGTGGTGGCTCGGCCAGAGCGGATTCATTGTCCGTTTTGCGACCATCACGTTTTACATCGACCCGTGCCTTTCCGCGCATCCGCATCGCCGCGTTCCCGCGCCGCTCGATCCGGCTGAAATCCGACATGCCGACATGATTCTGGCGACGCATGCCGGTCATCTCGACGCCGCGACGCTGCTCCCGATGCTCGAAAAATCGAAGACCGCGAAACTGGTTCTGCCGAAAAGCTCTTCGGATTTCGCGCATGCCGCGGGCATCCCTTATGCGCGCATGACCACCACCGATTCCGATCTGCGCGTCGAATATTTCAAGGACAATCTCTATGGACGCATCTACGCCGTGCCGTCGGCGCATCCGCAGCTCGACTGGTCGGCTTCGGGCGGCTATCCCTATCTCGGCTACCTGATCCGCTTCGGACGCTGGACCATCTATCATGCCGGCGACTGCGCCCTCTATAGCGGTCTGGCGGACCGCCTGCGTCCGTTCAACGTGAACGTCGCGCTGCTGCCCGTCGGCGGGAAGAATTTCTCGGTCGCCGAAGCCGCGCAGCTCGCCTCCGATATCGGCGCCGGCTGGGTGGTGCCGATGCATTACGGGACTTTCGGTAAAGACGGCGGCGAAGAAAACGATTTTATCGCCCACATGTTAGGTCATCGCCCGGAGCAGCAATTCAAGGTTTTCAAGGTCGGCGAACGCTGGACCGTTCCCGAAGATTGACCCCGAAGATTGACGGCACGCTAGAATAGGCACGGGATGCAGGTTCTCAAAGCCGGCGAGCACAAACTGCTGCTGCTCGAACTCGACACAGAGTTCATCGAGAACATCGCGCGCCAGGCGGGATTCGAGTTTCGGCTCGACGACCAGACGCGGCGCGTGGTGCTCGATCTGAACGCGCAGGGCCGCCAGGCGCCGCTGCTGCTGTTCGACGCGGCCGATCCTGCCAACCTCGGCTGGTTTTCGCGCTGCCAGTTCTACGTCGACGGATTGAGCGGGGCGGTGCTGCAGACGCCGATCCAGCTCGCCAATCAGCGCGACCGCGCCGGCCGAGCCTTGCCGCATGCGATTCGCCTGCAGATCAACAAGGAACTTCCGGCCAGCTTCCGCCTGCCGAATAAAGCGCCGGTGACCGAGCAGATGGTTTACTCGGTCCTCTACAACTTTCTCAATGCGCTCCTGAATACCGGTGTCGGCGTATGCGGCGGATCGGTGGTCAAGCCGCTCGCGGGCCGGACGGAGCCTCCGGGAAATCGCAATTAGCTGCCGATGGACTCAATGAACGCGAACCGCGTCCATGTCCAGATGAGAAGAATCCTGTGGGCCGCGGCCGTTGCGCTGCTTGCGATAACGATGCGCGCCTCGGCTCATCACGCCTTCGCCGCCGAGTACGACGAAAACAAGCGTGTCACCGTCTCTGGCACCGTGACCAGGATCGAATGGGTCAATCCGCATGCGTGGCTCTACATCGCCGGAAAGGATGAAAACGGGAACGCCGCCAGTTGGAGTTTCGAAATGGGAAGCCCCGGCGGCCTGGCTCGACGCGGCTGGACCAGGACAGCCTTGAAGGAAGGCGATCAGGTCACCGTCGAAGGCTTTGCCGCGAAGGACGGCAGACGCGTCGCCAACGCCGCCACCATCACCATGCCGGACGGCCGCAAGCGATTCGGCGGCTTCCACACCACCCCGGGCGCCCCCGCCAAGTAGCCCCGTTTTCGATTCACGGCTAGAATTCGGGAATGGCTACCCTCGGATTCATCGACTACAAGGACGCTTCTCCCGAAGTCCGCGCCGTCTACGACGACATCATGACGACGCGCAAAACGGATTACATCAACAATTTCTGGAGAGCCCTTGCGCACGACCCGGCGACGCTCAAACGGACCTGGGAATCGGTGAAGCAGATCATGGCGCCGGGCGCGCTCGATCCGCTCACCAAGGAGATGGTTTATCTCGCTGTCAGCGCCACCAACCAATGCGGCTACTGCATTGCATCCCACACCGCGGCAGCACGAAAAGCCGGGATGACCGACGCTCAGTTTGCCGAGCTGATGGCGGTGGTGGGCATGGCCAGCGAAACCAATCGAATGGTGAGCGGATATCAGGTAGAAATCGACGACCGCTTCAAAGTGTGATTATTTGCCCTGAAGCGAACGCACGTACTCGGTCAGGTTCGAAACGCGCATAGTGGATGCCGCGGGGTCGCGATTCAGCGATTTGAACACGTCGCCCCAGATCGGCATATCGCGCGTGCCGTGCGCCTGTACCGTATCCATCCCCTCGATGTAGCGCGAGACGCGGACATCGGGGAATTTTCCATTGTTGTGCACGGAAAGCTGTGTCAGATCGGCCGGCGCTTTCTTCAGCGCAGGTGCGGCGGGTCCAGTGCCCTTGCCGTCCGTGCCGTGGCACGCGGCGCAGTACTCCTGGAACATCGCCTTGCCGTTGGCGGGCGAAATGTCCTTCGGAACGACCTTTTCAATTTTGGTCTGGTAAGCCGCGCCAGCCGCGGCGAACAGCCCGAGCAAGCCCAGCATCGAAATCAGATTGCGGTGTGGCATGTATTGCCTCCTCTGGCGCGGGGTGAGTGCATTCGACGCACCAATGCGGCATTTCGAGCAATTCACGTGAGTTACCGAAATGGGATCGCTGCGAAACTCGCGATTTCGCGCACTTTCGCGCTGTATGCCCCACTCAACCTGCGTAAACCATCAGCGTCATGAGCCCCATGTCCATATGGAACTGCTGATGGCAGTGGAACAGGCTCAGCCCGGGATGATCCGCGATCACGTCGATTTCGACCTGCTTCCACGCCGGCACCACGACGACATCTTTGAGAAGCCCCGAAGTCGTCTTCCCCAGGTAGCGCGTGATCTCGAACGTGTGCCGGTGCAGATGCAGCGGATGCGCCAGCGCGGACTGATTGTCGAACAGCATGCGGTATCGCTTGCCGTTCTGCACCATCAGCTTGTCGGCCTGCGGCCAGGATTTCCCATTGATGGTCCAGTGATGCTGGCCGTGCTCTTTAATCTCCATCGGAAATTTTCCGTCGGGAGCGGGCGCGGTTTCGCTTCCGCCGAAAATCGTGTAATCCCAAGGGAAATCCTGCGGAGGAAGCCAGCGTGGGTCGCCTTTGCGATCCGCGTACTCCAGCACGATCCCCATGCCGCCGTTGCGCATCTCCGGATTCGTTTCCCCGAGCACCCACACGCCCGGCGTGTTCATCTCGACGATCGCATCCACGCGCTCGCCCGGCGCGAGGTCGACCGAGGGAACATCCTTCGGAACAGGCACGGTGTTCCCGTCGAGAGCGATGACACGAAACCTGTGCCCCGGCAGAGCCAGCCGGTGCGTCAGCGTCGCGCTTGCATTGAGCAGCCGCAGCAGCGCGCGCTGGCCCGGCTTGACGCGGATCGGCTCGCCCGAGCCGAGCATTTTTCCGTTGATCGAATAAAGCTTATACTCGACGTCGTCGTTGCCCAGGAACGGCTGCCAGTCGTGCAGCAGGATCGGAATGTCCAGATCGTAAGCCGCCGGATTTTCGCGCGGATCGACGATAAACATCCCGAACTGGCCTGTGTACGGTCCTTTTTGGAAATTCCGTCCCGCCATGTTGTGGCTGTGGTACCAGCGCGTCCCGGCGGGATCGATCGTAAAGGTGTAGGACTGCGTTCCGTGCGCCGGAATATGCGGCGTCCCTTCTTCGTGCGCGCCGTCGACCTCGGGAGGGATATGAAAGCCATGCCAGTGCAGGAGTTCCATGTCCGCGGTGTTGTTCGTGACTTCGACCGTAATCGTTTTGCCGACTGGAAATCGCAGCAGCGGGCCGGGCACCTGCCCGTTATACGCCAGCGTCTTGACGAATTTCTTCGGCCCGATCTCCAGATTGATCGGGTCGACCTTCAACCGCACGTCTGGCTCCGTCGCGCCTCGAACCAGGCACGCACCGCCGGCCAGCGCGAGCATCTCCCGTCGGGTCATGGTTCGGATTGCTTGTGCACCTGAAGTTCCGGTGCGGTTCACAGCTTTGCTTTTCTGAAAAAGGGGAAAATCTTCAATCGGCACAACTCGTAAATCAAGGGTAGCAGCACGGCCGCCAGCAGTGCGGCACGATACGGATGCTGGTAATGACGCACCGTGGTGCTGATAATCGCGTCGCCGACGCGCCGGCTGACCGTGTTCAGCTTATAAGGGAAGCGCGCCGTCGCCACCGCGCCGCCGACAAATCCCACGGCTCCCAGAATTGCGTCGAGCAGGATCAGCGTCGGCTTCTTCGTCGTCATCATCACTAAAAGGCCGATAATCGCGCCGATCGCGATACCCACCACGCCCTCCAGGAGATACGCCATGGAGTCGGGCGACGATGCGACGGTGTCCATACACCTAAGAGTGTACTGAAATTTGGCCCGAGAATTGCCGATATGACAAGCGATGTTCTGGTTATATCTCCTAGGTGTGGTTACGGTCCTCACCATCGCACTTCGCCGGGTTCTGCGCCGCCAGAAACCGCTCGATGACGAGCTTTATTCGAAAAACGTAGCGATCGAGCTTGTCCAGTCCGGGGTGGCGTGGGTTCGTGCCGATGGGACGTTCGGCTCGACAAATCAATCGTTTGCGAAGACCCTCGGCGTTCAGCCGAACCAGCTCGTGGGGCAGGAATGGTACAAGATGTTTCCCCCGCGCGAGCACCTTCGCGTCAAGGAAGCGTTTTCGCAGATGCTGCTCATGGGCGTCACTTCGCTGGACGCTCTGGGGTCGCGTCCTAATGGGTCCACCGTATGGCTGAACGTTCGGCTGGTCGCCGTGCACGACCACGGGATGCGGTTTGTCGGCCATCATTGCCTGATCGAGGATCGGACCCGCGAACATGAGCTGGAAGCCCTGCTCAATGAAGCCACCGGAGAAGGACGGGAACCAGCAACGCCGGGATCGCCGTTAGCAGCAGCACGGTAAGCGCGAAAATCACGGCCATTTGCCACGGCTTCACCCGCGCGGCCAGCCGAGCCCGCAGCGGCAAATCCTCTTCGGCCTTTCGGGCATGGAACATCTCGGCGAGCAGCACGCGGTCGGTGCACTCCTGGCAATCCACCAGGTGCGTTTCGAACTCCACGCGCTCCTGCGGCTCGAGCGCGTTTCCGACATAGCGCTGCGCCACTGAGTGCTCATCGATATAGCGATGATCCATCTCCTTCAGCATGATCGACCGATTTGAGGGTATTAAGTAGGAGACCCGGATTGCAACTACTGCGCGAAACGCTCGAGAATACGATGGATCAGCCGCTCGACCACGTCGGATTCGAGCGCGGAGCCGTGCTCCCACTGGCGGAAAATCCGATCGACCACGCCATCCACCACGCGATTGCGGATCTCGCCGAGTTGCCCGGTCTGCGGGGTGGTGCGCGCAAAGTACTGCTGAAGCTGCTGTTCCAATTGTTCGGGAGTCTCTTCCAGCGGATCGGCGGGGCGCTGGCGGAGGCGCGATTGCAGCCCACGAATCACCAGGCTCGCCTTCTCGGCCGCCTCAGTCAGGTTAGGTTCCGTTCTGGAATCAGGGTTCTTGCGCGATGCCACTGCGCTGGTCCTTCTTTAGCGGCCCTTACGGATTATATACCATGGCATATATCTTTTTCGGTTGACCTTAAGACTCGGGTCGGCTACAATCGACCTTGCTCCAAAACAGTACGTCTAGTCCTGTGCAATTTGGATCGGTAAGACTATTTTTCCCAACTACTTGGAAGTTCTTAACCGAGCCGCTGCCGGAGCGCGATCGCTGGGAAATGGTAGTGCCGAGAATGACCCGCGAACCCAAGCTCGTCACGGAGACATTCGTTCCGTCGCTCGGCATGCTGAACGATTCGCTTCTGGACCGGATGGCGCGCGCGTTCAGGCGCCGGGAACATTGAAATGTCCTCCGAAGGACGCCGTTTTCTCGACGAGGGCCGTTTTGAGGAAGCGCTGGAGAGCTTTTCCGGGTCGGAGGACGCGCACGGATTCTTTGGGCGCGCCGTCGCGCTGCAACTGCTGGCGCGGTTCGAGGAAGCCGAAGCCGCCTACGGCCGCTTGCTGGCAGCGCATCCGGGACACGAAGAGGCGCTCGCGAACCTGATCGCGATGAACGTCGAAAAATTCGATCTCGCGCGGATCGAACAATACGCGCGGCGCCTGCTGGAAATTTCCCCCGATGCGCCGGTCGCGCTGCAAGGCCTGATCGTCGTCGCGGTGGAGCGGCGCGACTTCGACCTGGCCGCGAGCTGCTTCGCGCGGCTCTCCCGGCTGGAAGAAGCCGGACGCGACGCCGTTGAATATCGTTTGAGCCGCCACATTGTCGAGCGTTTGAAGGATCATCATGGCTCGGTTGCGCATCCGCGTTGAGTTGAGCCGCGCGGGCGTCGGCGTGCCGCTCGGCAAGCTGGCCAGCGTGGTGGAGCAGACGCAGAAATTTCTGACGATGCTGGCCGAAGACGTTCACATCAACGGCTCGCGCGGAGAATGGCTGGGGTTCGATTTCGCTAATGAATCGCTGAATTTCACGGCCGAATATTCGGGATCCGTCACGGCTGCTCAGGTCCGCGAGTTCTATGCGGCTTTCGACGGAACCACCGCGCTGCGGCGCGCCACCATCGCGCAGTTTGCGGGAATCACGGCCTCGATCGGCGAGGATGAGCTGATCGGCTTCGGACTGTACGGCGCCGACGACGCCACCGATCCCGGCGAGTGGCGCTGTCTTTCGCGGCGCGACGCGGCTCGCATTGCCGACGAGATCAAGGTGCTGCTGAAAGCGACCGGCGAACAGGAATCGCTTCCCTCGCATCTGCCCGCGGTGACCGACGCCGGCGCGATGTTGTTCCGCCATACCCGCGAGGAAGAATCGACGCTCGAGGAACGGCTCCTGCGCGTCGAACGCCGCGTGGAGCAGCATACCGCGGAGATCCACGATCTGCGGTCGCAATCCGCGGCGGCGGAGGACAGTTTTCGCAATCTGCTTTCCGCCGTCGAAAATTTTTGCGATCAGGCCGCCCAGCAGATCGAACGCGTGACACCGGCGGCGCTTCCGCCGGCCGCTGAGCCGAAGCCGAAGCGCCGCTGGATGCTCTACGCGCTGGCCGCGCTGGCAGGGGTCGCGCTGCTGTTCATCGTCCTGCGGATGTGGCCCGCGCGATCGGCTCCGGTGGAGAGTCCGAAAGCCGCCGCAGCCGCGACTCCTCCCGCCGTTCAGCCACAGCCCCAGCCGCCACCCGCGCCGGAGCGCAAGCCCATGCGCATCGAGATCGAAGCCTCGGACCCGGCCTGGGTCGCGCTGACCGACGCCGACGGCAATTCTCTGCTGACGCGCCTGATTCAGCCCGGCGATACGCGGACGATCGAAGTGGATCACGCCGCCAAACTTCGCACGGGAAACGCCGGCGGATTGATGGTGAAGCTCGACGGCAAGCCGCTGGGTCCGCTCGGCCCCAAGGGGAAGATCCGCGTGGTGGAATTTTCCGACGGCGCATTCAAAGTAACATCACCGGAATAGCCGCGCGACGGCGAAATTCGAAACCGACCGACTAAGATAGAGAGGCATGGCGATCGACGCTCCGGTCCCGAGCGAAATCACGGCGCTGCTACAGCGCTGGCGCGAAGGCGACCGCCAGGCACTCGAGCTGCTCGCTTCGGCTGCGTACAGCGACCTTCGGATCATCGCCGAAAATTACCTGCGCCGCGAAGCGCCGGGACACACTTTGCAGGCCACCGGCCTGGTCAGCGAGCTGTATCTGCGGCTGGCTCGCCTGAAAGACGTGCAGATCTGCGATCGCCGTCATTTCTATGCGTTCGCCGCGCAATTGATGCGGATGATCCTGGTGGATTATGCGCGGCAGGCGCGGGCATTGAAACGTCCCGGATCGGCGGCGCGCGTCCCGCTGCATGAAGAAATGGCGTGGACTAGCGCGACCGATGACGATATGCTCGCGCTGAACGGCGCGCTGGAACAGCTCGCCGAAGTGGACGAACGCAAGGTCCGCGCGGTCGAGCTGCGCTTTTTTCTCGGCTGTACGAATGCCGAAACGGCCGAGGTGCTCGGCGTTTCCGACGCAACCATCGAGCGCGACCTGGAGTTCGCCAAAGCGTGGCTCTACCGGCGGCTGCGCGGCAAGGCATGAGGGATTGCGAAACGTGAGGGCGAAGCCGGTCGATTTGCGCAATCAATAAAAGGATGCCGCCGCCCTTCGATCGCATCGAATCCCTGTTTCACGAGGCTCGCAAACGGGCGCCCGGCTCCGACCTGAGCGCCTGGCTGGACGAGCATTGCGGCGGCGACGCGGAACTCTCGAACGAAGTCGTATCTCTGCTTCAGGCGCATACGGAAATGCGCGACGCTCCGCCAGCGGCCGCCGAGCCTGCGCTGCCGGCAGGCCTGTTCGGTCCCTATCGCGCGGTCAAGCTGATCGGACGCGGCGGCATGAGCGCGGTGTTTCTTGCCGAGCGCGTCGAAGGCGATTTCAAGCAGACCGTCGCGTTGAAAATCATGGCGG
Organism: Terriglobia bacterium; assembly: GCA_020073325.1. Lineage (GTDB taxonomy): Bacteria > Acidobacteriota > Terriglobia > Bryobacterales > Bryobacteraceae > Palsa-187. The sequence goes on from JAIQFJ010000023.1 coordinate 27,743, forward strand.
CCTATCTCACCGGCCCCGAATTTCTGCATCGTTTCGAAAACGAGCGGCGGCTGCTGGCCTCCCTGAATCACAACCACATCACGCGGCTGCTGGAAGGCGGCGTCACGCCGGACGGGCAGTCGTACCTGGTCACCGAATACATCGATGGCGAACCGATCGACGACTATTGCGATACGCGCAAGCTCTCGATCGCGGCGCGGCTCCGCATTTTTCTTCAGGTTTGCGACGCCGTGGAACATGCGCATCGCAACCTGATCGTCCATAAGGATCTGAAGCCGGCCAACATTCTGGTGAACTCCGAGGGCGTCGTCAAGCTGCTGGATTTCGGCACCGCGTCGCTCCTGGCCGGCGCCGGGGAAATGACCGTAACGCGCCTGCGCATGATGACACCGCGCTACGCGAGTCCCGAACAGATTCGCGGGGAGCGGCTCAACACGTCCACCGACATTTTTTCGCTCGGCGTGATTCTCTACGAACTGCTCAGCGGCGCATGGCCGTTCGGCGATCCCGGCTCCGCACTCAGCGAAATCAATCGCGCGGTGCACGACACGCAGCCCACGCCTCCCAGCACCGTCATCACCGACGAATCGGCGGAGTCGCGTTCGATTCCGCGCGCGCAGTTGAGCACGGTTCTCAGAGGCGACCTTTCCGCGATCGTGCTGAAGGCGCTCGAAAACGACCCGGCGCGGCGCTACGAGTCGGCGCGCGCCTTCGCCGGCGATCTCGAAAATTTTCTGGGCGGGCGCCCCGTCCTGGCGCGTCCCCAAACCTGGATGTACCGGGCGGCGAAGTTCGTGCGCCGCCAATGGATCGGGGTGGCGGCGGCGGCGATCTTTGTCATCGGCCTGTCGTCCGCCGCGGCGGTCGCGCTGCATCAGGCGAACGTGGCCCGCGCCGAAGCGCACAAGGCGCAGCGCGTCGCTGATTTTCTGAACGAAATGCTATCGTCCGCGAAGGACACCACGCCGGACCCGCAGCGTTTCACCGTCGCCCAGATGCTGGAGGCAGCCGAACCGCGGCTCGAACGAAGCTGGGGCGACGATCCGCTGACGCGCGCGACCTTGCAGCGCAGCCTCGGCGCAAGTTTTCTGGATATTCAGGAACTCGACCGCGCGCGGTCGCATCTGGAGAAAGCTCTCTCCGCCTTTGAGGCCGCGGGCGATGATCGCGAGGCGGCATCGACGCTGCTGCTGCTGGGCGAAACCGCGGGCTTTCAAGGCAAGTCGGAGGAAAGCGTCAAATTTTACGAGGATGCCCTCGCCCGGGCGAACCGGCTGGGCCGCGCGGCTCCGGCCTCGCTCCGGTTCGATGCCGAATTCATGCTCGCGCGGGAACTGGTCGCGATGCGGAAGCGCTTACCGGAGGCCGAAAAGCTGACCACCGACGCGGTGGCGATCGCGTCGCGCGACTCGGCGATCCCCAAAAAACGAGCGGCGATGGCGTTCACACAACTCGGTTGGGTCGCTGCCTATCAAGGACGCTTCGACGAATCGGACCAGGATTGGAAACGCGCGCTCGCCCTCGGTGAGCAGGAGGAACCCGACGGACTGTGGGAGGAGGATCCGATCCGCGGGTTGATCAACACCGCACAGGAACGCGGCGACTATGCCGAAGCGGCCGCGCTTTCCCGCCACATGCTCACGATCACCGAAAAATTTCTGGGAAACGACAATCCGATGACCGCGGTCGACCGGCTGACATGGGCGCAGAATCTGGCGCGGTCGGGAAAATTGCAGGAGGCGCTGGCACAGGTGGAACCTGCGTTTACGACGGCTCGCAAGGCATGGAAGCCCGAAAACCTGAATTTCTATTATCTGCTGATGTCCGCCGCGTTCATCTATACGGCCGCGGAAGATTACACGAAGGTGGAATCGTTCGCGCGCCAGGCGATGGATCTGGTGAAGCTGGCAAACCTGGATCCCAACGATGGACGTCGCGCCGATGCGGAACTGCTCATCGGCTTCGCATTGTCCAAACGAGGCCGCTGCTCCGAAGGCCTCCCGATGATGCAGCAAGCCGAGACCGTGTTTCGTCAAGTCGGCCGAATCCGTTCCGCCGAACGCGCGCATGCGAAAACGGAAGTCTGCAAACCACAGTGAAATCGTTCGTGCGAAACCGAAGGTCGAGCAACCTGCCCGGGTGGCGAAATCGGCAGACGCAAAGGACTTAAAAGTCCGATCGGGTCAGCCGTCGGTTCGTGCTACCTTTGAAATCGTGCGGGCGTGGCGGAATCGGCAGACGCATCGGACTTAAGCGCAACCTTGAGTGCTCGCCGGGAAACCGGCGACGTAGAACTGCTCAAAGTCGGGGAACCCTGTAGAATGGCGATCCCGAGCCAAGCCCCGCTGGAAGCTATTTCTGGCGGGGAAGGTGTAGAGACTAGAC
>JAIQFJ010000437.1 GCA_020073325.1 Terriglobia bacterium
TGCTGCTGTCTTGTTCGGGTCCATTTCGAGTTCAGTCGCGATAGGGAGGCCGGAACTGAAAGGGCCAGCCCAGAAGCCCTCCCGCAAAGATCAGACCGGCGGCGATGATCCCGAGGCGCAGCCCAACTTCAACAAAGCCGGCGTGCGCTGAGAGCAGCATCACGCCTCCGCCGCCCGCCAGGGCCGCAATCCAAGGAACCCTCTTGGTGAAAAATGCGGACAGGAAGCCCAACCCGGCGGGGACGGTCGCAAAACCGGCGATGAACCCGGTGGGGAGCGACATGTCCGATTCACCATAAGCGAGCGCGAACCCCCAAAGCCACCATTCCGACGCCGACGGCCACTCCCGCGGCGACAAGTTCGGTCAGCAGCCTTTCGGGGCCCCTCATCACGACGTGACCGCGCCCCGAGCCGCCGACCCGACCAGCTTCACGTACTTCTGAAACACCCCCGACGTGTATTTCGGCTCCGGCGTTTTCCAGGAATACAGACGAGCCGTCAGTTCCTCGGGGCTAATCTCCAACTCGATCGACCGCTTCTCGATATCGATCAGAATCGTGTCCCCTTCGCGCACAGCCGCAATGGGCCCACCGCTGGCCGCTTCGGGAGCCACATGGCCGACCATGAATCCACGTGTCGCGCCGCTGAAGCGGCCGTCCGTGATGAGCGCGACCGATTCCGACAGTCCCGCCCCGACGATCGCGCCGGTGACACCGAGCATCTCGCGCATCCCCGGGCCTCCGCGCGGACCTTCGTAGCGGATCACGACGATATCCCCCGCGACGATCTTTCCGCCGAGCACCGCCTGCATCGCGGACTCCTCGTTATCGAACACGCGCGCCGGACCGCGCTGGGATTTTCGATCGAGGCCGGTCACCTTGATCACGCAGCCTTCGGGTGCGAGCGAGCCTTTCAGAATCACCAGACCGCCGGTCGATTTGATCGGGTTCGACAAAGGACGGATCACTTCCTGGCCCGGCGTCTCCTTTGCGTCGGCGGCTTCTTCGGAGAACGTGCGGCCAGTGACGGTCAGAGTGGAGCCGTCGGCGTAACCTCCATCGACGAGTCGCTTCGCGATGACGGCCATGCCGCCGGCCTTATCGACGTCGACAGCAACGAAGCGCCCCGCGGGTTTCAGATCGACCAGCAGCGGGGTGCGCTCGCTGATTTTTTGAAAATCGTCGATCGACAATTCGACTCCGGCTTCGCGCGCCATCGCGAGCAGATGCAGCACCGCGTTCGTCGATCCGCCGCTTGCGGCGACCGAGGCGATCGCGTTTTCGAACGCTTTGCGCGTCGCGATCGAGCGCGGGCGGCGATCGTTCTTCACGGCATCGACCACAACCTGGCCGCAGCGAAACGCGACCTGATGCTTGCGCGGATCGACCTGCGGCACCGCAGCCGTATTCATTGGCGCGAGGCCGATCATTTCCATGACGGTCGCCATGGTGTTCGCCGTGAACTGGCCTCCGCAGGCGCCGGCGCCGGGACATGCGGCGTTTTCGATTTCGAGCAACTCCTTGTCGCTGATCTTTCCCGCCGCATTCGCGCCGACGGCTTCGAAAACGTCCTGCACGGTCAGATCGCGGCCGTGATAATGGCCCGGCATGATCGACCCGCCGTAGAGCACGACGCCCGGAACGTTCAGCCGCAGCAGCGCCATCGCGCCGGCGGGAATCGTCTTGTCACAAGCTACCAAGGTCACGATGCCGTCAAACATGTGGCCGCGCGCGACCAGTTCCATCGAATCGGCAATGAGATCGCGGCTCACCAGGGACGCCTTCATGCCTTCGGTGCCCATGGTCACGCCGTCGCTGATCGCGATCGTGTTGAACTCCATCGGCGTGCCGCCGGCTTCGCGGACGCCGGCCTTGACGTGCTCGGCGAGCTCACGCAGGTTGAAGTTGCACGGCATCGTTTCGATCCACGTATTCGCGATGCCGATGATCGGCTTTTTGAGATCCTCGTCGGTGAAGCCGATGGCCTTCAGCATCGCGCGCGCGGGGGCGCGGTCGCGTCCCTGGGTGATCGTGTGGCTCTGCAGTGTCATGGGCAGTTTCATGAGAAGAACCATCATAATAGGGAATGGTTCGGGACTGGCTCAAGTCCGCTTCATCCGTCGCGGTGCTCACCGGCGCGGGAATTTCCGCCGAAAGCGGCCTGCCGACATTTCGCGGTCCGGGCGGGCTGTGGCGCCAGTATCGGGCCGAGGATCTGGCCCGTCCTGAAACCTTCGCGCGCGATCCGAAACTGGTTTGGGAATGGTACAACTGGCGTCGCAGCGTGATGGCGCGGGCGCAGCCGAATGCGGCGCATCGCGCGCTGGCCGGCATCGAGCAGCGGTCGGCGCAGTTTACTTTGATCACCCAGAACGTCGACGGATTGCACGATGCGGCGGGCAGCCGAAATGTTTTGAAAGTCCACGGCGATATCTGGACGATTCGATGCAGCGTGTGCGGAAAGGAGCGCGTCGATCGCAGCGATCCTCTGCCGGAGTTGCCGCCGCGCTGCGCCTGCGGCGGAGTGGAGCGGCCGGGCGTGGTGTGGTTCGGCGAATCGCTGCCGAAGGATGTGTGGGCGCAGTCGGAAAAAGCGGCGCGGGCCGCGGAGTTGTTTTTCGTGATCGGAACGTCGGCGGTGGTTTATCCGGCGGCCGGATTAGTGGGGTTGGCGAAGGCGTCGGGGGCGAAGGTGGTGGAGATCAACATCGCGGAGACGCCGGTGTCGGCGATCGTGGACGCATCGCTGCGCGGACCGGCGTCAGAAATTTTGCCGGAGTTGGTGCAGCACGATGTGTGAACCCCGCCCTTACGGGCGCGGCTTGACGGAATGAAATGAAGATCTGTTACTTTGACGCTTTTTCGGGGATCAGCGGCGACATGACGGTCGGCGCGTTGATCGACGCGGGCGCTCCGCCGGAAGTGTTGTTCGATGCGCTGCGCAGCCTGGGCACGGGCGCGCGATTCTGGTCCGGTAAGACGATGCGCGCGGGGATCGCGTGCACGAAATTTCTGGTGGATGCGGAGGAGTGTCCGAAGAAGCATCGCCATCTGCATCACATCACGGATCTGATCGAGCAAGGGCCGATTTCGGAGCGCGCAAAAAAGAATGCTCGCGCGGTGTTCGAGCGGCTGGGCGAGGCGGAGGCCGCGATCCACGGCGTGCCCATCGAGCGCGTCCATTTTCACGAAGTCGGCGCGGTGGATTCCATCGCCGATATTGTCGGCGCGTGCGTCGCGCTCGATCTGTTGGGCATCGATGAAGTGCATGCCTCCGCGATCAACGTCGGCAGCGGAACGGTGAAAACGGCACATGGGATGCTGCCGGTTCCCGCACCCGCGACCGCCGCACTGCTTCAGGGCAAGCCGGTGTATTCGCGCGGACCGGAAATGGAATTGACCACGCCGACCGGCGCCGCGATCATCGCCGCGCTCGCGGTGAACGTCGGCAAAATGCCGGCGATGCGCATTGCGAGCGTCGGCTACGGCGGCGGCGATCGCGATTTCAACGATCATTCGAACGTCCTGCGCGCGACCATCGGGGAATCGAGCAGCGCCCTCGAATCGACGCTGGTCAGCGTGATCGAAGCGAATATCGACGATTCGAATCCGCAGGTGCTCGGCTATGCGCTCGAAAAAGTGATGGCTGCCGGCGCGCTCGACGCGTCGCTTTCTCCGCTGCAGATGAAGAAGAACCGCCCGGGATCGCTGCTGCGGATCATCGCGAAACCGGAGGATCAGGAACGGCTGGCGTCCATCGTTTTCGCCGAAACTTCGACGCTCGGATTGCGGATCCACACGGCCGAACGGCGCGTCGAAGAGCGCAACATCGTCGAGGTGGAGACGCAGTTCGGTAAAGTGAGAATAAAGGTATCCGGAAATGGATTCGCGCCGGAATATGAGGACTGCCGCGCGATCGCGGAGTCGACCGGAACGCCGCTGCCGCAGGTGATCGCGGCGGCGAATGAAGCTTACGTGAAAACTCGAAAATGAAATATTACCTGACAACGCCGATTTACTACACCAACGCCGCGCCGCACATCGGCCACGCTTACACCACCATCACCGCGGACGCCATCAAACGCCTGAAGACGATGCAGGGCTTCCAGGCCATTCTCACCACGGGCACCGACGAGCACGGCGTCAACGTGGAGCGCGCCGCCGAGGCGCAAGGCAAGACTCCGCAGGAATATTGCGACGTGATCGCCGAGGAATTTCGCAATCAGTGGAAGATTCTGGGTCTTTCGATCGACCGGTTCGAGCGTACCACCAGCGATCGCCACGCGCGCGCGGTGCAGGATCTTTTCCTGCGCTGCCAGGAGCGCGGCTATGTTTACAAGGGCCACTACACGGGCCAATACTGCATTTTCGACAATCTGTACGTCAACGAAGCCAAGCCCGGCGATCCCTGCCCGGAATGTGGCCGTCCCACGGAGACGGTCACGGAAGAAAATTATTTTTTTCGTCTCTCGGCGTTTCAGGATAAGCTGCTCGACCTGTACATCTCCAATCCTGACTGGATCCAGCCTGAGACGCGGCGCAATGAAGTGATCGCGTTTGTGCGGCAGGGACTGCAGGATCTTTCGATCAGCCGCACGTCGATCAAGTGGGGCATTCCGGTTCCCAATGAGCCGAAGCACGTCTTCTACGTGTGGTTCGACGCGCTGACGACGTATATGTCGGCGGTCTACGGTGAGGATTTGTGGCCCGCCGATCTGCACCTGATCGGCAAGGAGATCGTGCGGTTTCATGCCGTCTACTGGCCGGCTTTCCTGATGGCGGCGGATCTGCCGTTGCCGAAGAAAATTTTCGCGCATGGATGGCTGCTGTTCGAAAACGACAAGATGAGCAAATCGCGCGGCAATATCGTGCGCGCGACGCCGATCCAGAAAGTCCTCGGCGCCGACGCGCTGCGTTATTTCCTGCTGCGCGAGGTGGTGTTCGGCCAGGACGGCAGCTTCAGCTACGACGCGCTGGTGGGACGCTATAATTCCGATCTCGCCAACGGGCTGGGCAATCTCGCCAGCCGCACCTTGACCATGATTCATCAATACCGCAGCGGAGCGGTGCCGGATTGCCCTGGTGAATCGCACATCGCGGAAGCGGCGACCGAGACGGTCTCCATCGCGCTCGATTGTTTCGAAAAGTTCGAATTTTCGAAGGCGCTCGAAGCGGTTTGGGGATTGATCGGAGTCGTCGACAAGTTCATCGTCGAGCGCGCGCCGTGGAAGCTCGCCAAGGCGACGGACGTCGAGTCCTGCAATTTGCTCGACCAGACGCTGTATACGGCGGCCGAAGCGCTGCGCGTCGTGACGGCGCTGCTGTCGCCGATCATTCCCGATTCGGCGGCGAAGATCTGGTCGCAGTTGGGCTACAGGCATCCGATCACGGAGGTCCGGACGCGCGACCTG
>JAIQFJ010000438.1 GCA_020073325.1 Terriglobia bacterium
TTGTTTATCAGCCCCTGCAACTGGCCAACGCGTTGGTGCGGAGCGCGCTGCCGGCCCGTTACCCTGCCCCGCCCGCGGCCGAGCCGCAATTCCCGATCCTCAAGTAGACGTTTTTCGCGCGACGCTCCACAAGCGCGGCGCGATCCGGTTCATCAGCGGCGCGCGTCGAACCGTGTTGTAAAAATCGAGCGCGGATTCGAGTTTCGGCCGGTGCGGAGCGATCAGCGGCGCCGCTTCCGTTCCGCGCATGGAAAATCCCGCGTCGCGCAGCAGTTGATCCATTTCGCGCGCGCTGCGCATCCGGATGTGGTACCGGTGCAGATCCTTCCGCCGCCACGCGACATATCCCGGCTGCCACGCACGCGGAAGCCAGCCGACGCCCCATAGATGAACCTGCGGATCGGGCAGAGTGGCGTAGCGGTTGTTCGTCGCGCAGAGAATCGTCGCCGGGTCTGTTGCCACTCGATGCGCCTCGCGCATCCCGGCCGCGGCGTCGCGCAGGTGTTCCACCGTATCGATCGACGTAATCGTATCGAAGGATTCCACGGGAAACGGCAGCGCCTCCGCATTGGCGCAGACCAACTGGGCAGCGACTCCCGCCTCGCGCAGCCGCAGCGCGCCGATCGCCAGCCAGCGCAGCGCGACGTCGACACCCGCCACGATTTCGAAGCCCCGCTTGGCCGCGATCAGCAAGCCGCCGGTCGAGCAGCCGATATCGAGCAGCGCGCGGCCGCGCTCGATCCCCGCTTTGCGCAGCAGGAACGCCGCGATGTCTGTTTCGGCCAGCGCGTGCGCGGTCCACACCTTCGCCAGATCGCCCGGATCTTCTGCGGTGATCGAATAGTAGTAATCCAGCATCTGACGGAAGCTCCGCGTTTGCGCCGCTTCGAACAGGTGCGCGGCTTTGGCGCGATCCTGCGGAATGCCGATGTAAGGATCCGGAAAAAGCCTGAAATCCGGAATACCGTGAATCACCGGGTAGTCGCGTCCACAAGCGCGGCACTCGTATTCGCCGAGCAGCGGCCCTTTGCAGGCTGGGCAGACGAAGGTCATCAATCCGTATTGCGGCACGAATCGCCCGGCCCGGAAAGATACCCGGCGATTTCGCCCGCGCTCCAGGCGAGGATGTACACGAAAAGAAGAGGCGTCGTCACGATGAACCAGCCGCGATGATACCGCTTGCCGAAGGCCGCGCGCGCGTTTCGCAGCAGCAGAATCGCCGGAATCAGCGGAGCGCGCAGCAATCCCCCGAGCCTGGACCCGCCGCGCCGCCCGCCGTAGCAGCGCCCGTGCCGGTAACGCAGCCAGACGAACTCCAGCCAGTCGCGCTGCTGGCGCTGTTCCACCGTCAGCGCTGGATCCATGAAAAATCGCGCGCCGCGATGGAGCAGCTCGCGATTGAACTCGGCTTCCCAAAATCCTTCGTCGATCGACCGCGACTCGAGCAGATGGCTAAGATAGCAGGCATTATTCCCCGGCAGATGCCGCGCCGGTCCCTTCCCTACCGGTGGCAGAAATGCGTTGTAGCGCGTGAAAAACTGCGCCCATCCGGCATAGCCGCGGCGGCCATTGCGGACTCCGCCTCCGCGAACGTCGCCCTCGGCCGCGAGCAATCCCGCCAGCCACCCGCCGGGAAAAATGCAGTGATCCTCCGTGATGACGACTTGCGGCGCGCGCGCGGCGCGGACTCCGTCGCGACGCAACTGAGGCACGCCGCAGCGCTGCTCAGCCGCGATCACCCGCAGAATCGATTCGCTTTCGGCCATCGACTTGACGATCTCGAAACTCGGGTCTCCGCTCCACACCGCGGCAATCACTTCGCCGCCCGCCTCGCGCGCCTGGGCGATCGCGGATTGAAGCGTCGCGCGAATCGTCGCCTGAGCCAGGCGCACCGGAATCACGATCGAGACGGTCACTTCCATATCGAATCGAAAATATCCTGCAACTGTTCAGCGGCACGATCCCAGGAAAAACACGCGGCCCGCGCCAGGCCCTTTCGACGCAGCTCCGCCGCGAGTGAAGAATCGTCCAGCACACGATGGATGGCGGCGGCCAGGTCGTCTTCATTGGTCGCGTCGACCAGCAGCCCGGCGTCGCCCACCACCTCCGCGAGCGCATGCGCGTTGTGCGCGACGACGGGAAGGCCGCAGGCCATCGCCTCCACCGCGGGCAATCCGAATCCTTCTTCGAGCGATGGAAACGCCAGCAGCCGCGCCTCGTTATAGCAACGGCATAATTCTTCGTCGCTGATCCTGCCGGTGAAACGCACCGGTAATCCCTCGGCGAGCGCGGCCAGTTCGGAATAGCACGTCTTGAATCGATCCGACGCGTAATCGCCCACGATGACCAGTTCCACACCGGATCGAACTTTCGCGAACGCACGGATCAGCGCGGCAAGATTCTTGTTCGGACTGATGCCGCCGACGCACAAGACGACGTCTTGTTTGGGACAATCGCGCGGCTGGAACACCGCGGCCGGCCCCTCCGGGATCACATGAATGCGATTTTCCGGCGCCTTCCAGTGGCGCGCGATCGTCCGCTTCGAATATTCGGACACGGTGAGAATATCGCGGCACTGCGCCAGCGCCATGCGCATCTTCCAGCGCCAGAATCGCTGCTGCGCGCGCGAATCGAAGGCGAAGTGCGGGAAACGATCCGCCATCGTATCGTGCACGCCCAACAGCGCGCGCGACGGCGGACGCAGCGGAAAATACGAGTAGACCGAGGGGAAGAAAACCGCATCGGCACGCTGCCGCGCCGCGGCCGAGGACATCGCCAGAAGATCGCGAACGGATCGCCGCCCGGAAGAAGTCGCCGCTTCGCTGACGCCTTGCGACAGTTTCACAAAGGCTGTTGCATGTGGAAGCGCAAAATCCTTGCGAGCCTGCTCTTCGAGCAGCACCACATACTCATGCCGGGGCGCGCGCGCCAGCGCTGCCAGCAACTCGCGCGTGAATCTTCCATATCCGCGCGCGTTGGTCCAGCAGCCGCCGTCGATCAGGATCCGCATCAATAGATCCGCGCGCCCTTTGCCGGGCCGAACAGGTATCCGCAGAATTCGCCCGCCGACCATGCCAGATTGAACAGGAAAACATACGGCAGGCACCGCAGAAAACGCCCGGCGAGTCCTTTGCCGCCGGCCGATCGAGCCAGCCGCCACGTAAGCAGAAACGGCAGAGCCGCGCTTGCCGCGGCGAACGGCAATCGGGGCACGCTCCGGCTCGCCGCATAGTTGCGGCCGTAATCGAATCGCTGGCGCACGATCACTGCAAGCGGCATCCCGTTCACGAAGCGGACATCGGCGCGAGACAACGCGAGCGGAATCCCGCGATCGCGCCAGCGCAGATGGATCAGCGTTTCCCAACATCCGGCATCCAGCAGGTCGCTCTCTTTCTCGAGAGCCGCCCGCTTGTACGAGAGATTCGCGCCCGAAAGCTCCCGCGACGGTCCGGCGGCGATCGGCGGAGCATAGTGGCCGTACTCGCAAAAATAGAGTCCGTCGTCGAGCGCCGAACTTCGGAACGCGGAAACCGTTCCGCCAATCCCGGCCGCGTCCGGATACTTCGCGTGCGCTTCGGCCAGATCCTTCAGCCATGCCGAATCCGGGACGCAGCGGCTCTCGACCGCCGCAACCAGATCGCCGCTGGTGGCGCGCAATGCCGCCCAGCGCATCTCCGGCACCGGTCGCTTTTCCGAAAAATGGATCAGCTTCACGCGCGGCACGCGGATCTCCGGCGCGACCGGCGAGCAGTCGGCCACCACAATCTCGTCCTCCGGCCCGACCTGCAGGGCGATCGACTCCAGGCATTCGTCGAGAGTTTTCCCCGGCTCGCGGGACGGCGATTGGTACGACGTTACGATCACTGAGAAAGCCACTGTCGTAAATTACGCAAGATAGCACGCCCACCGAAGTAAGCCGCCGCGCGGGCGGAAAAAAGCGACCCCGCGGACGGTCCCGCCCGCAAATAAAACGCGTCGATTCGCGGCAAATCGATGGCGTCGGCCCCCGGACGCAGATAAGACAGACGCGTCCCGCAAGCCAGTTCGAACGGAGGCCGGACATGCGCCGGAACGCTCCCATACGGATAGGCGAATTGCGTCACCGTGCCGCCGAGCTGCTGTTCGATCTCCGCTTTGCAATCGGCCATTTCGCGCAAAGCTTCGCTCTCCGGCAACGCGCGCAGGTCGGGATGATGCACGGTGTGCGCTCCCACGGAAAATCCGCGCGATGAAATCTCGCGCACCTCGTCCCAATCCATCAGCGGAAGCTCCGGCACGTCCCGGCACTGGCCGGGCCAGCGATTGTTGTTTCCGCAGAATCCGCTCACGATGAATACGGTGGCCGAGAACTTATGTCGCTCGAGCACGGGCGCGGCTGCGGTTCGAAAATTGCGAAACCCGTCGTCGAAGGTCAAGGCGATCGACCCTGGCCTGTCGCGGACTTCGCCGAGCGGAACCACGGCGGCGGAACTCCCGGCCAATGCGTCCATCTGACGCTCGAAGTCGTGGGCGGAAGTCGAGATCGCCGAGTTCGATTCGTCGATCGAATGATACGTCAGGATCGCGGAGTTAGCGTTCTCCATAACGCGGGACCGCCGATCCGCGGAGGGAACTCCAGATCCACCGTGCCGTGCCTACGCCAAACGAAATCCCGTTGTAGAAGTGATAGAGCAGTTGGAACGGAACCGCCGCGAAGGCAAACATCCGGCCGCGCTTACCGGCCAGGAAAACATAGAACTGATTGTTCAGAACCACGATCGTCAACGCCAGCGCGGCAAGCACGAGGACGAACGGGTGCAGCGGCATATAGACCACGATCATCGCGGCCGCGAGCATGATCCAGGTGACTCCCACCAAGACCCGCATCCACCGGCGCGAGGAAGCGAAAGCATAGCGGTGGCGAAGCGAAACCAGCATCAGGGTCAGCAGCGTCAGCGGGATCAGTGCGATCAGGTGCTGGCTATAGCAGATCCAGCAGATCGAGCCGAGCACGGCGTACATGAAAACCGTGGCGGACCGCGACCGTCGGCGCGATTCGTCCACCCAGTAGCGGCTGAGCAGCAGAAACACGGCGATGTAGGCGGGGATCAGAATATAACCACGCCAATGGATCGCCGCCGCCAGCGCAACAGCCAGAAGAATATAGACCAGGGCGATGCTCACGCGCTGGCTTAATTGCAGGTTCAGATCGTTGGGCATGCTGCGGTCGCGCAGAATCAGCTCCGACCAGGGAATGCCGCGATCCAGAATGTCCGTCTTGACCAGGCCCCAAAACGTCCAGCGTTTCAAGTGTTTGACGCAAAGCTCGCGATCCAGCCGGATTTTCCGCCCGGCCTGCACCAGCCGGTAGCCGAGTTCGATGTCTTCGATCGCCGGCCGGCCATAATCGCTCGAAAAACCG
>JAIQFJ010000439.1 GCA_020073325.1 Terriglobia bacterium
TGGCGATGCTGGTGAACGGTCTGGATGTGAAGCACACGCGGCAGCGCAACTGGTATCGCAAGAGCGCATAAAATCTCTCGCGTATTTTTCAAAACTCCCGTAAAATAGAGCTTCCTTTATGGCTGCTGCCGATCCGCAGGTGCGCATTGCGCTGCTGGAACGCGAGCTTCAATGGGCGCACCTGAAGATTCAGGTTCTGGAAGAGCGGCTGCGCCAGCAACGCATCGGGTTTCTGGGACCGGCCAGCGAAACGCTGAGCGATCTGCAACTGGAGTTGTTGGTCGAACAAGAACCATCCACCACGCGCGAAGAAGTGGAAGCGGAATCCCGCCGCGAGCCGATCAGCGAGCCGCGCGAACGGCAAGCCTCATCCGGGCCGCAAGACACTGCCCGAGAATCTGCCGCGCATCGAAGAAGTGATTGCCTGCGAGGCCAACTGCGCGCGGTGTGGCGGAGCGACAGCGGTGATCGGCTACGACTCGAGCGAAGTGCTGGATCGTGAGCCGGCCAAGTGGTTCGTGCGCGTGACCAAACGCGAAAAACGTGCATGCGGAAAATGTTCTGAAGTGCAGAATGGCAGAACTCGGGCCGCGCATCGTGGACAAAGGGTTGGCCAGCGATCGCGTAGTGATCGAAACTGTGGTTTCGAAATATTGCGATCATCTACCGCTGTACAGGCAGGAAGCGCTGTTGGAGCGCGAAGCGGGAGTGGAGATTTCGCGCGCGACCCTGGATGGCTGGGTGATGCGGGTGGGTGAACTGCTTCAACCAGTGGTCGAAGCCATGCGCGCCGATCTGCTGCGCGCATCCTATATACAAGCCGATGAAACCGTGGTGCCGGTGCAGATGCATGACGGCAGAGGCTCGGATCATCAGGCGTATTTATGGCAATACGGGACGCTTTCGAATGGAAGGGGCCGCGAGACGGTGTTCGATTTTCAACCGGGCCGCGGCCGCGATGGTCCGGCAAAGTTCCTCAAGGATTGGAATGGGATTTTGCAAACAGATGGTTATCAGGCTTATGACAGGGTGGGCGAAGCTGGCCTGATTCATGTGGGCTGTTGGGCGCATGCGCGGCGCAAGTTCGTGGATGCGGTGAAAGTGAATCTGAAAGACAGTGCGGCGATCGCGATGGTGACGCGCATGATTGTTTTTAGTGGATCGCCACGCACGGCAACAGAAGCTGGGCACGGACGAACGTGCTGCCTTGCGCCTTGAATACGCGCGGCCGTGGGTGGATGAAATTTATTCCGAGTGTGTAAAGCTGCGCTCACAACTGCTGCCGAAGAGCGCGTTGGGCGAGGCGGTGAATTACACCTTAAATATGTGGGTGAAACTGCGGCGGTGTTTGGATCACGCCGAGGTCGAGTTATCCAACAACGTGGCGGAGAACTCGATGCGTCCGATCGCGCTGGGCAGAAAGAACTGGCTGCACGTGGGCAGCGCGAAGTCCGGACCCAAGGTCGCGGCGATTCTGTCGGTCGTGGAATCCTGCCGCAGGATGGGCGTGCCGGTGAAAGAGTATCTGCTGGCCGTCTTGCCGGGGATGAGTGAAAAGAAATTATCGGAAATCGCTGCGCTCACGCCGGCCCGATGGAACGCCGCCCGCGGCTGAACATGGGTTGGTCGGACGGATACGGTGCATCGCGTGTGGCGGGAGGCCGGACTGAAACCGCACCGGCTGGAGCGCTACATGGCTAGCGACGACCCGGAGTTCGAACGCAAAGCCGCCGACGTGATTGGGCTATATCTGAATCCGCCGCAGCACGCCGCCGTATTTTGCGTGGATGAGAAGACGGCGATTCAAGCGCTCGACCGTTTGGATCCCGTATTGCCGCTGTCTCCAGGCCGCGCCGAACGCCACGGATTCGAATATCATCGCCACGGCACGCTGTCGCTGTATGCAGCACTCGACACCAAGACCGGGCGCGTGCATGGAAAAACAGCGGCGCGCCACACCAGCGCTGACTTCGTGGATTTCCTCGGCGAAGTCGTTTCGCAATGCCGGCCGAAACAGGAGATTCATATCATTCTCGACAATCTGTCGGCCCACAAAACTCAAGCCGTACGGGATTTTCTGGACGCGCATCCGCAGGTGCGGCTGCACTTCACGCCGACTTATTCGTCGTGGTTGAATCAAGTCGAACTGTGGTTCGCCAAAATCGAGCGCGACGTCATCGCTCGCGGCGTATTCACCTCGGTGCCTGACCTGGCTCGCAAACTGCGCCGCTATATCAACGCCTACTCAGCCAACGCTCAGCCGATTCGCTGGAAATACTCAGACGTTAACCGCCGCATCCGTAGTAACGATCTGGTTGCGACAGGCCACTAGTGGCACGGGGTGGGAGAACCTACCAAATCGTTTCGAGTTAGCGAGGGCATCTAATCGTTGGCGAAGGACCAACGCCCGATCCGCAGAAGACTGTTCCTCCGAAAATACTCGCCGAATTTGACAAAGACGGCAGCTTAATGTGGCAGCAATCGGCGTCATCGTTGGTGCCTCCGCTATTGGCGCCATTCCCCGCCGGCTTCTATTTGATTCGAGAGCTTTTTGAAGGTAAGGGAATGGACATCGAAAAGTATCTCTATTGATCGACGGAACTGGAACTGCCGCTCCGCTGGGGTTTCTGTGTGCCGAGGCGGGGCAAGGCCTGCCGCCTTTCCCCGCACTCCTTTGCCCGCTAGTTGTGGAGTCTCAATAGGTTGTTCCGATCGAGGCCCGAGCGGCTGATGGGCGGAGACAGACCGAGGCTAGCATGTGGACGATGCCAGTTGTATTGATGCAACCACACGCTCAGCGAGCGGGTGCGCTCGGCGGAGTTCTGATAGGTCCGGGCATGGGCCCATTCGCGTAGAGCGGTCTGGATGAAGCGCTCGGCCTTGCCGTTGGTTCGCGGCGTGTAGGGTCGAGTGAAACGATGTTTCAGGCCTAAACGGCGGCATTCCGCCGCGAAAGCCTGGCTGCGATACGCCGGACCATTGTCGGTCAGCACGGCGCGAAAATGGATCCCGAGCCTAGCGTAATAGGCTACCGCGTCGCGCAAAAAGATCAGCACCGAAGCCTGGCGCTCATCCGGCAACACGGCCGAGAAAGCGATGCGGGTGTGATCGTCGATGGCGACGTGCACATGCTCCCAGCCTGTGCCGCTGACCGAGTCGCGGCGATCTCCGGTGACGCGGTGCGACGGCCGCACAATGCGCCCGAGCTTCTTGATGTCGAGGTGCAGCAGATCGCCGGGAGCGTCGTGCTCATAGCGCTGAACCGGCGCGGGCGGGTTCAGATCGCGCATCCGGCTGAGCTTCAGCCGCCGCAGAATGCGGCTCACCGTGGCCCGGCTCAGCTCGGTCTGGAGGGCGATGCGCCAACCGGTCCATCGCTCGTGGCGCAATGTTTCAACCAGACGAAGTTTTTCTGGTGAAGTCGGCGCGCGCAATCGATGGGGGCGTGAACTGCGATCGCCGAGACCGGCGGGTCCTTCCTGATGAAAGCGCCGCACCCATTTGGCGGCGGTGTTTGCGCTCACGCCGAACTGGGCGGCGGCCTCTTTGAGGGTCGTGCCTTGAAGGACTCGCCGGACCAACTCGGCTCGACTCTGCACGGTGAGTCGTGCATTCTGGTGATAGTTCATCGGATCTCCTGGGATTGCCAAGTCTTCGCAAACTCAGCTTCCCAGTTCCAGATCCGATGAACAACCTATTGAGACTTCACAGCTAGTCAGCGTGCTTCCTCCGCTTCGCTCCGGACAGGTTTCTCTTGACGAAGCCGAACACTTTCCCGCACAATCGAGGTGCCAGCGTCGCTACGCTCCGATGGTGTTCGGGATCATCCCGGAATGCCGTTCGGCTTCCTTTCGGATTGAGCGTTCAGCTTCGCCGGAATCCCCACCAGAAGATCACATTCGGCGATATAGACACGGCGGCGTTCGATATCCAGTAGAAAACTCGCCCTGCGCGGATAGACCATCAACCTCCGCCACTATTGCCCTTTAATCTGCTGAATGATCGAGCGAACGTACTGTCGATATTGATCGTCAGTCATGCCGTCAACAGAATAGCTATAGTGGTCGGTGATGCTCACCGATCCGAAGTCCGGCGTGTGCTGAGTGATTTCTGATCCCAGAGCATTGAAAAGCATCGCCTTCCCACAGCCGCTTTGCGGATTGGCTGACCAATAACCGTAAGCTTCCGCGACTCCACCCAGGAATGCCGATAACTTGCCTACGTACACCGTACCTTTATCGACGATCTGGCCTGCCGCCGCTGCTGTAGCCACTGCCGGGAACGCTGAAAACACTTCTTGCAGGACTACGTTCAGAGATGGGAAGCCAAATTGTGTTTGAAGGCCAACCGTGTCCGTCACCAAGGAAGAAAAGAAGTTGGCATAGTTTTGCGCTATTATTCCACGGAGTGCTTGGTAACCCCGTACTTGTTGTGACTGGGCCTGCCACAAAAGATCCTGCGCCCAACCGCCGGCGCCGTCGGCCAAAGCGTTCACAGCCACGTTGTACATTTGATTCGCCGGAGCGATGACGCATTCTGCACATTGGATGCTCTGAAAGAGGATCGGGAAAAGTAGTTTGTCTTGATACACACTGAGGATACTGTTGATCGTGAGTGTGACGCTCACTTCCACTAGGCTTAGCATCCCGCTGGGGTCGTTTCGATTGATCGGATTGGCATTTGCGTAGAGATACCTATGGAGTGAATTTGGGTCGGAACTGCTCCCCGGGAAGGGATCAGTGGTGACAAACCGTCCAGTGCTTGGATTCAGATAGCGAGCCCGCAAATAATAGAAGCCGAGATTCGGATCGTTCTGCTCACCCGAATATAGGTACACATTCGGCGTTGTGCCGGATTGGCTGATTACGTTCCCAAAGGCGTCATAGTCGTAGCGGTCAGTGACCGCGCCGGTGGCGTCGGTCAGCAGCCGGACGTTGCCCTGCCCGTCATAGCCGTAAAAGCTGGTGCCTGAGGCCTGGCTCTGGCTGATCCGCTGGAGGCCATAGGTATAGACTCGTTGAACCGCTCCGCTGCTGATTTCTTCCAACACCTGCGCATAGCCGGTCAGGCTTCGATCGTCCACGAGATATGCCGTGGTCGTTCCGCTCACCGTCTTCGAAACGCGGTTTCCGTCGCCGTCGTAAATGACCGTGACGGCGGTGCCGTTCTCGGTGGCAAGATGGTTTTCGAAATCGAAGGTGAAATTGTTTCCACCTGAAGCGATCGTATTGCCGTCCGAATCGTAGGTGTCGGTGGCGAGCCGATCATTCGCGTCGTAGCTGTATGTGGCGGCCGGAACCGCTGCCACCGTGGAG
>JAIQFJ010000440.1 GCA_020073325.1 Terriglobia bacterium
TTTTTCAGTCAAAACAACCACTCGACTCACGGACTCGACAAAGAGAAACCCAGCCGGCTTGGCAGCCGGCTCGCCGGCAATCTGCCGGCCCCACGGCGGCGTGTACCCTATCGGGCGGAAGAACGCGTCATCATAGAGATATGAGAGCGGTACGCCGATCCCTACTTTGTTGTGCGCTCGGCTTTACGGCCTTCGCGCAGTTTCCAGGGCAGTATCCTCCGGGGCAGTATCCGCCGGGGCAGTATCCTCCAGGGCGGTATCCTCCGGGCCAGTATCCGCCGGGGCAATATCCTCCGGGACAGCAACCCGGCCAATATCCGCAGGGCGGCCCGGTTCAGAGCGGCCCGCCGACGATGAAGCGCGGCAAGAATTCGAGCGCAGGCATGTCTACGACGACATCGGGGATGCTTCGCGCGGTCGCCGGCAAGCAGTTCGTGATCGAAGCCGACGATCATCGCGTCATCACCTATCGCATGTCGGCGGAGACCTCCGTTCAGAAGGATCTGAAGGATATCGACATCACGAAATTCGCGCTGGGCGACCGCCTGATGGTCGATTCCACCGAGGATGATAACGGTTACTTCGCCGCGGTTGCGGTGAAATTCGAGGCCGCCGCCAAGTCCGCCGACATCGCGCATTGCGCCGAGACCTGGGATCTTCCGCGCCTGGATGGCGCGGCCTCGGCGTCCAGTTCCGCATCGGCTCCGCAGCGCGAACCCGGCGACGATCGTCCGGTTCTGCGCCGCAGCAAGAATGACGACTCAAAGCCCGCTCCGCCGTCGCAGCCGTCGCAGCAGGCCGCGAAAACGGAAGCTCCCAAGGCTCCTGAAGAAGAGCTCGACACGCGGCCGACGACGGTCATGAAGGCGCCCGATCTGCCGCGCGATGCGGACGATTCCGGTCCTCCGGTGCTGCGCCACGGCCGTCCCGCGGCAAGGCCTCAGCCGGCTGCGGTCGCCTCCAATGAACCGCCGCCTGCGCCTAACGCTCCCGCCGCGCCCGCCGCGCCGTCGGTCAAGCCTGCCGAGACGCCGACCACGGCTCCCTCGGTGGTGCAATTTCAGGACGACCCGGTGATCGCGAAAGCACGCGAAGCCGCGGCGCAATTCGCGGGCTCGCTGCCGAACTTCTTCTGCCAGCAGGTCACGACGCGGTATCAGAGCGACCATCCGAAAACCGGCTGGGACGCGCTCGACGTCGTCAGCGCCGATATCGCTTATGAAGACGGCACGGAGAGCTATAAAAACATCAAGGTCGGCAACAAGAGCGTCAACAAAGATATACACGATATCGGAGGGACCACGTCCACGGGCGAATTCGCCAGCATCCTGGACGACCTGTTGAATCCAGCGACGGGAGCGACGTTCCGCCGTACGGGCACCGACACGGTCCACGGGCGCGCCACTTATGTTTTCAAGTTCGAAGTGCCGCGCGACCGGTCGCACTGGCGCATCGAAGCTCCGTCGCAGCTCTACTATCCGGCCTTCGGCGGATCGATCTGGGTCGACAAACAAACCTCGCGCGTGCTGCGCATCGAACAGCAGGCTCGCCTGATGCCGGCTCTGTTCCCGTTCGACACAGTGGAGACGGCCACCGACTACGATTTCGTGCGCCTCTCGACGCCGCAGCAATTTCTGCTGCCGGTCGACGCCGAAGTTTTAAGCTGCATCCGCGGATCCAGGATGTGCACCCGCAACCGGATCGAATTCCGCAATTACCGCAAGTTCGGCGCCCAGAGCGATATCACCTTCGACGGAAAAGAAGGCAAATAAACCGTCTGCCCGGCAGGGCGGCGAAAGCCGGCCGCGAATGCGACGCTTTGGAACGCAACCTGCAGTTCGTGTGCAGCGTCCCAGATTGTTATACTGAAAGACAATTCCCTTAGTCGCTTTCTAATGCTGAAATACTGTGCCGCTCTATCACTGTGTGCCGGACTGGGCCTGTCGGGAGATTTCATCACCGGACAGGCGGCCCGCGCCGTCATCGGACAGACCACGTTTACCGGCCAGAACTCCGGTGGAGTTTCGGGATCCGTCGCCGCGTCGGACACCGTATTCGGCGCCATGGGCGGACTCGCTGTCGTCAATAACATGCTGTTCGTCTCCGACGCGAATCGCCTGGGCATGCTGCCGATTAACAATCGCGTCCTGATGTTCAATGTGGCGAATATTTTGCCGCAGCCTCTGGCCGCGGTCGACGACAACACCCGCTGTCCGGTTTGCGTGAACCAGGCGAGCCTCGTTCTGGGCCAGCCTGATTTTGCCACCACCACCGCGACCCTTACGCGGTCCGGCATGAACCTTCCGCTGGCGGTGGCAAGCGATGGAAAAATTCTGGCCGTGGCCGATACGGCGAACAATCGCGTGCTGATCTGGAACTCGATTCCCACTGTCAATGGACAGAACGCGGATATCGTTCTGGGGCAGCCGGATTTCACCACGCTCGGTCCGGTGGCCGTGAGCGCCAGCACCTTTCGCGCTCCGCAGGGCGTCTGGATTCAGAACGGAAAAGTTTTCGTCGCCGACACGCAGAACAACAGGGTGCTGATCTGGAACTCGATCCCGACCAAGAATAATCAGCCCGCGGACCTGGTCCTGGGCCAGCCGAATTTCACCAGCGTTCCGCAGATCGATCAAACCAAGAGTTCGCTGCAAGCCGGAGCGAACATCATGCTGACGCCCGTCTCGGTGACCAGCGACGGGACGCACCTGTTCGTGACCGACCTGGGATTCAGCCGCGTGCTGATCTGGAATACGATTCCGACCCAGACCAACCAGCCTGCCGATCTCGAGGTGGGCCAGGTCGACCTGGTGACCTCGATTCCGAACAATTCCTTCAACGGCTCGCCCGCGAGCGATTCCACCGACACAGTCAATAAGGAAACCGCGGCCCTGTGCACGGTGTCGAACGGATCCGACGCCGCGGGGAATCCCGTTTATCCGGAGCGCTGCGGCGCGACCATGGATTTTCCTCGCTTTGCGCTTTCTGACGGCAAGCGCCTGTTCGTCGCCGACTCGGGTAACGATCGCGTGCTCATCTGGAATTCGATTCCGACGCAGAATGGCCAGCCTTCCGACATCGTGATCGGCGAGCCCGATCAATATTCGGACAACGTTTCGAGCACGGTGGATCTGTTCACGCCGAATCTGCAGCAATCCGGGTCCGATATCACTCCGACACCCGCCTCGCTTGCCTGGGACGGAACGAATCTTTACGTCAGCGATCCGAGCAATTACCGCATCCTGGTGTTCACGCCGGCGGATGGAAACGTCCAGCCGAGCGGAGTGGTCAACGCGGCGAGTCTCGCGATTTACGCGCTGGGAACGGTGACGCTGGGCGGCACCGTCGGCAACGCCGGCGACAAGATCACCCTGACGATCAACGGCACGGACTATTCCTACACCGAAGCGGATAAAGACACCTTCGATATCGTGCTGAAGGCGCTGGCGGACGCGATCAATCAGTCGAACAATGGGGTGGGCGATCCGAACGTCCTGGCGGTTCCGCAGTACGGCTTCGGAACCCTGCAGTTGGTCGCGCGCATTCCCGGCAATGCCGGCAACGTGATCACAACGGCCGTCACGCTTTCGACCAACGCTCAGCTTTCCGCGGTTACCGGGGGCTCGCTCAGCGGCGGCGCGATTCCTTCCACGCTCGCGCCGGGTACGCTGATCACCATCAATGGCACGAATCTGTGCGATTGCGGCACCGACAGCAATGGGAACCCCGCGATCGTGGCGGCTCCGGCCAACGCGCCGCTTCCGACGACGCTCGCGGGCGTTCAGGTTTATATCGACGGAATCCGTTCGCCGCTGTTGATGGTGTCGAACACGCAGATCAATGCGCAGGTGCCCTGGGAACTGGTCGATACCAACAGCAGCAACCTCTATGTGCGCGTCCAGAACAACGACGGCTCGGTGAGCGTAACCGACGCGGTGGGTCTGCCAATTTCGCAATCGAATCCCGGGATTTTTGCGCAGTCGGGCAACGATCCCCGGCCGGGAATCGTCTTCCACGGCTCCAGCTTTGCGACCGGGACGGTTTCGGTGGACGGCTCGATCACCGATGGCGATACGGCCACGGTCGGCATTGAGGATCGCACCTACACGTACAACGTGCAGAGCAACACGACCACGACAGATACACTGTCGACAGTGCGCGATGGCCTCATCGCTTTGATCAACGCCAACCCCGAAGAGAAAGTGATCGCGAGCGCCGCGGCGGCCTACGCGCGCATCCGCCTGCGCGCCAAGGTTCCCGGTCCCGACGGCGACGGCATTCAGATTTCAGGGAATTCGACGGCGCAAGCGGGCGGCACGGGGACGGTTGTCCTGACCGCGCTGAATTCGCAACTCTGCTGCGCCGGTCGCGAGGGTGCGCCGGTAAACAACGACAACCCCGCGATCGCGGGCGAGACGATTTATCTCTTCACCACCGGCATGGGGCTGGCCTGCGATCCGAACCTGCAGTGCGGCGCAGGCGATCCTGTCCTGGCGGCTACCGCCGACGGAGTCCCCTACAACGGTCCCGCGTTCAACAGCGCGCAGATTCCGGTGTTCGCCAGCGTCGGAGGCAATACTGCGACGGTGGTTTCGGCAAGCCTGGTTCCCGGCACGGTCGGCGTGTTTAAAGTGGTTCTGGAACTCGGCTCCGGCATGACCGGCAGCCCGTTCTCACAGCTCACGATCTCGCAGGACATCTACACGAGCAACATTGTCGTGATTCCTGTGATCCAGCCGAACCCGAGCCAGTAAGGATTCAATCGGAACCCGCTCCATAACTGTCGCGCCTGAACTGATTGCTTTTAGGCGCGACAGTCATGGAGCGCGTTAGTACACGCCCTCGACCACCGACGTCGAAAATTTGCGGAAGGGCCGCACGTTGCGCACTCCGTCCCAGGGATACCGCTCGCAGGCAGGCTCGCGCTCGCATTCGTCGCGCTCCAGGAATCGAGGCATGAAAAATTCCTTGGTCAGCGTCGTCAGCCGGACCCTGCCGGTTTCTCCATACCCGACCAGTTTTGCCGGTTCCTCCGGATCCACCACTTCGATCATCGCGCGCGGGCTGGGCGGGTAATAAATCACCGCGTAGTTGTCGGCGATATCGAACGGCTTGTGCGTCGCCAGGCCCATCAGCGTGTTGCCGTACGTCGGCGCAAAGTAAATGTCGGGACCGAGCAGTTCTTCGCGCGCGAAGCGGTGGAACTGCGGAGTCATCTCCGTTCCGCCGCAGAAAATTCCGCGGATGCCGGCCTTCTTCAGGCTGATCTTTTCACAGATCGCCTCCAGCAGTTT
>JAIQFJ010000024.1 GCA_020073325.1 Terriglobia bacterium
CGCGGGCGCGGCGAAGTGATCCAGTACGTCACCGAAAAATACGGCCGCGAGCAGGTCGCCCAGATCATCACCTTCGGAACACTGGGCGCGCGCGCGGCGATCAAGGACGTGGGGCGCGCGCTCGATATCAGCTTCGCCGACGTCGATAAAATCACCAAGCTGATCCCCACCCAGCCTCTGAACATCAAGCTGAAAGAGGCGCGCAAGATCGAACCGCAGTTGGACGAGCTGGCTCGCAAGGAGCCGCGCGTCAAGGAAGTGCTGGAAGTGGCGGAGCGCCTGGAGGGAATGGCGCGCAACGCGTCGGTGCACGCGGCCGGTGTCGTGATCTCGCCGGTGGCGCTAAAAGAGCTGGTCCCGCTCTACAAGACGAACAAAGACGAAATTGTCACGCAGTACGACATGGTCGGCCTGGAGAAACTCGGACTGCTCAAGATGGACTTTCTTGGGCTGACGACGCTGACCATCATCGAGGACGCCTTAAAGCTGATCGAAAAGTATCGCGGCGTGAAGCTGGTGATCGAAGAGATCCCGCTGGACGATCAGAAGACGTACCAGGCGGTGTTTCACAAGGGCTACACCAGCGGCATCTTCCAGTTCGAATCCGCCGGCATGCGCGACATTCTGCGCCGCTACCAGCCGGATCGCCTCGAAGATCTGTGCGCGCTGAACGCGCTCTATCGCCCCGGCCCGATGGGCATGATCGACGACTTCATCGAGCGCAAGCACGGGCGAAAAGAGGTCGTCTACGATCTGCCGGAAATGAAGGAAATCCTGGAGGAGACCTACGGGGTCATGGTCTACCAGGAGCAGGTGATGCAGATCTCGAATCGCATCGCCGGATACTCGCTGGGCGACGCGGATCTGCTGCGCCGCGCGATGGGCAAGAAAAAAATCGAGGAGATGGCCAAGCAGCGCGCCCGCTTCATGGAGGGCGCGAAGAAGAACAACCATCCGCCGCGCAGGGTCGAGAAAATCTTCGACCTGATGGAAAAATTCGCGGGTTACGGCTTCAACAAATCGCACTCGGCGGCGTATGCCTATCTCGCGTTCGTCACGGCGTATCTCAAGACGCATTATCCCCTCGACTTCATGTCGGCGCTGCTCACCTCGCAGACCGGGAACACGGCGCAGGTGGTCAAGTACATCAACGAGTGCCGCGAAATGGGGATCAAGGTCCTGGCGCCCGACGTGAACGTCTCCGATTTCGATTTCACGCCGGACCACGACGGCATTCGCTTCGGCCTCGGCGCGATCAAGAACGTCGGCGCAGGCGCGGTGGAATCGATCGCGAAGGCTCGCACAGAAGGCGGCCGCTTCGGATCGCTCTACGATTTCTGCGAGCGCGTTGACCTGAGCGCCGTCAACCGCCGCGCGATCGAAAGCTTCATCAAGGCCGGCGCGATGGATACGCTCGAGGGCACGCGCGCACAGCTCACCGCGATCATCGATAGCGCGATGGAAACCGGCACGCGCGCACACAAGGATCGCGAGAGCGGACAGTCCGGCCTGTTCGCCGCGCTGATCGAAGAGCAGCCCGCCGCGGACCATCCGCTGCCGAACGTCAAGGATTGGACTGGACCTGAAAAGCTCACCAGCGAAAAAGAGATGCTCGGTTTTTACATTACCGGTCATCCACTCGACGCGCACATGGACAAAGTTCGGGAGCTGGCGACGCATACCACCGGCAACCTGGAAGGGCTCGCCAAGGGTACGGAGGTCGCGTTGTGCGGCATCCTTACCGGCGTCGCGCGCCGCCGCAGCAAGGAAGGCAAGCTATGGGCGTCGATGCAGATCGAGGATCTGGAAGGCGCCATCGAAGGAATGGTCTTCTCGACGCAGTATGAGCGGCTGATGTCGTCGCTCAATGAAGACAAGGCCGTGCTGGTGCGCGGACTGATCCTGCCCGAGGAAAACGCTCCGCCCAAGGTATCGATCCAGGATATCGTCGCGCTCGAAAACGCGCGCGTCAGCCTGCCGTCGCTGATTTCGATCAAGGTTCCGGTGAACGGATCGAACAGCGATCGTGCCGGGCAGCTCGCGAAATTGTTCGAAACCAAGCGCGGCGAAACCGAGGTGCGGCTGCGGCTTGAGAAATCGCGCGACTTCTCGGTTATCCTGGACGTTGCGGCGAAGGTTCGCCCCGATAAGGAATTTTGCGCCGAGGTTGCCCGCATCTGCGGCACTGAAGCGATGGAAGTTTTGGCGAACTAACGCTCACAGGTTCCGACGAACCAGCCCGACAAATGGCCGACACTCCAGCGCCACAGCCTACGAATCCGAGTTGGGAGCGCGTGCAGCTTGCGCGGCATCCCAAGCGTCCGCACTCGCTCGATTACATCCAGCGGCTTTTTACGAACTTCAACGAACTGCATGGAGACCGCGCGTTCGGCGAGGATCACGCCATCGTCGCCGGCATGGGCTGGTTTCACGAAAAGCCCGTCATGGTGATCGCCCAGGAAAAAGGGCGGGACACGAAGCAGAAAATTTATCGCAACTTCGGCTGCCCGCGGCCCGAAGGCTATCGCAAGGCGATCCGGCTGATGCAGCTCGCCGCAAAGTTCAACCGTCCGATCGTTACGTTTCTGGATACGCAGGGCGCCTGGCCCGGCAAGGACGCCGAAGAGCGCGGGCAGGGCGAGGCGATCGCTTACAACCTGCGCGAAATGTCGCGGCTCGGCGTGCCGGTGATCGTGGTGGTGATCGGCGAAGGCGGCAGCGGAGGCGCGCTGGCGTTGGGCGTCGGCAATCGTGTTTACATGCTCGAAAACGCGGTGTACAGCGTGATCTCGCCCGAAAGTTGCGCAGCGATTATTTATCGCGATTCGGGAAAAGCTCCGCAAGCCGCGGCGGCGCTGAAGATGACCGCGCCCGATCTGCTCGACCTCGGCTTGATCGACGGCATCATTCCGGAGCCGGGCGAAGGCGCGCATACCGATCCCGACAACGCGGCGGAGGCGCTGGGCGTAATGCTGAAGCTTGCGCTCGACGAATTGTCGAAAGTCTCCGGGCGTGAATTGATCGAGGAACGCTACGAAAAATTCCGCCGGATGGGCGCGTTCTTCACAGAGGCGGCGGCGACATGAAGAAGCCGGTGCTCATCGGGATCCTGCTGTTCGCCGCACTGATCGGCCTGATTGTTTACTCGTCAATCGGCACGTCGGCGAACCGCGTCGAGGTTTGCATGCAGTACGACGGTCGCGTCGCCTGCCGCACGGCCGCCGGGTCCACCAAGGATTTCGCGCTGCGCGCCGCCACCTCCAATGCGTGCGCGCAGATCGCGTCGGGCGTCACGGACACGATCAAGTGCGAACATGCCGACCCGGTTCGCGTCACCTGGAAATAGGCCGCTCGCTGGTACTCGCGGCTCTTTGGCGGCGAATCATGCTTTACCGCGACCCTGACAAAGAGCTGCGACTGCCAGGGAGCGGGGGATCCGCAACCTCCCGGTTGCATTTGCTAATATGCAACCAGGAGGTTGCTTAATGAGCGATCGTATCGAAAAGAAGATTTTTCTGCGCGCCCCGCGCTCCCGCGTCTGGCGCGCTCTCTCCGACGCCACAGAATTCGGAACCTGGTTCGGCGTGAAGTTCGAAGGCTCCTTCAGCCCCGGAGCCCATATGACCGGCTTCATCTCGCCCACCCAGGTCAAAAAAGAGGTCGGCGAGGCGCAGAAAGCGCACGAGGGCAAGCGCTTCGAGATTACGATCGAGCGCATGGACCCCGAACGCCTGTTTTCCTTCCGCTGGCATCCACACGCCATCGATCCCCATTACGATTACTCCCAAGAGCCCACCACGCTGATCGAGTTCAAAATCGAAGACGCGCCGGAGGGAGTTTTGCTCACCGTCACCGAGTCCGGATTCGACAAGCTCCCGCCCGAGCGCCGCGCCGAAGCTTTCAGCGGAAACGAGATGGGTTGGAGCATCATGGTGACCTCTATCGAAGCCTATGTCGCGCAACCCGCATAAAGTTTTCGCCGCGCTGGGCGACGAGACCAGGCTCAAACTCGTCTCGCGCCTGTGCGCCGAAGGGCCGATGTCGATCGCGAAATTGTCGGAAGGATCGAAGGTCACGCGACAGGCGATTACGAAGCACCTGCGCGTGATGGAGGAAGCGCGCCTGTTGCACTGCCGCCGGCGCGGCCGCGAAACTCTATGGACCCTGGACGAGCGTCGCCTGGACGAAGCGCGGCGCGCGTTGGCCATGATCGCAGAGCAGTGGGACGA
Source organism: Terriglobia bacterium (assembly GCA_020073325.1). Classification (GTDB taxonomy): domain Bacteria; phylum Acidobacteriota; class Terriglobia; order Bryobacterales; family Bryobacteraceae; genus Palsa-187. The sequence goes on from JAIQFJ010000024.1 coordinate 4,230, forward strand.
TGCGCTCGCCCGGCTGAAGAAATTTGTCGAGGATTAGAACTACGCGGCCTTCTGGACTTTTCCGCTCTTGATGCAATTGGTGCAGACGCGGATCTTTTTGTTTCCGCCGCCCACCACCGCGCGGACGTTCTGAAGGTTCACATTCCAGCGACGCTTGGTCACATTATGGGCGTGGCTGATCCGGTTTCCAAACTGGGGGCCGCGGCCGCAAACTTCACACACTTTCGCCATGTCGATGATGCTCCTGTTTTGCTTTGTTCAGTTTACCACAGGAATCGGCTAAAAAACCTTAACCTGACGATTCGGTCAACTTTTCCACAGGTGTGGCGTTTAATAAGATGAGAGGCAAGTACGATGCGGAAGTCCCTGGCGCTCACCGCCGCGTTTCTGTGTGCCGCAACCTTGGGCGCCAAGAAGAAGACTGACGATTTTTCGCTGTTCCAGAAAAAATTGTCGAAGGACGAGCAGATTCTGCACGCCCTCGACCGGCTGACCTTCGGCCCGCGCCCGGGTGACGTCGCGACAGTCAAGAAAATGGGGCTGAAGAAGTGGATCGACCTGCAGCTTCACCCGGAACGCATTAAAGAAGATCCCGAGCTGGACAAGAAACTGGCGCCGCTCGAATCGCTGCGGATGTCTCAGCGCGAGACCGCCGCGTCCTATCCGCCTCCGCAGTTGATCCGAGCCGTTGCGCAGGGACGCCAACCGCTGCCCGAAGATCCGGTCGCTCGCGCGGCCGTGGAGCGCCTCGCCAGACGCTTCAAGATCAAGAAAAACGAAGGCGATAGCGACCCGATGCAGCCGGCCGTTCCGCTCGACCAGTTGTTGACGCGAGAACAGATCCGCACATTGCGAACCGGCACCAGGGATCAGAAACGGGAGCTGCTCGACGCAATGCCCGAAGAGAAGATCGACGACGTGGTGGTCGCCATGCCTCCGGGGATGCGCAATCAGTTGCTGGGCTCGGCGAGCCCCGTTCTGCGCCGCAAGCTCGTCCTGGCCAATGCGCCGCAGCAGGTGATCTTTCAGGACCTGGCCGAAGGCAAGCTGTATCGCGCCATTTACGGCAATCGCCAGCTTGCCGAACAGCTCGACGATTTCTGGTTCAACCACTTCAACGTCTTTTTCGACAAGGGCGCGGACCGCGCTCTGATTCCGACCTACGAGCGTGAAGCGATCCGCCCTCACGTGCTGGGCAAATTCCGCGATCTGCTGGAGGCCACCGCGTCGAGTCCCGCGATGTTGTTTTATCTCGACAACTGGCAGAGCGTCGCTCCGAACCTGGTCCGCAGGCCGGCGGGCAATCGTCCGCAGCGCGGGCTGAATGAAAACTACGGCCGCGAGCTGCTCGAGCTGCATACGCTCGGCGTCGACAGCGGATACACGCAGAAGGATGTGACGGAAGTCGCGCGCTGCTTCACCGGCTGGACCATCCGCAATCCGCAGCAGGGCGGCGATTTCTTTTACAACGATCGCGTGCATGACAAAGGCGAAAAAGTCGTGCTCGGCGTGACCATTCCGGCGGGCGGCGGCAGAGAAGACGGCGAAAAGGTGCTCGACATTCTCGCCAAGCATCCGGCGACGGCGCACTTCATTTCGAAAAAACTCGCACAGCGGTTCGTGGCCGACAATCCTCCGCCGGAACTGATCGATCGCATGGCCAAAACGTTCCTCGCCACCGATGGCGATGTTCGCCAGGTCATGAAGACGATGCTGGAGTCGAAGGAATTCTTCTCCGCGGGCGCGTATCACGCAAAGGTCAAAACTCCGCTCGAAATGATCGCAAGCGCCGTGCGAGCGACCGGAGCGCAAGTCGATTATGCAATGCCGCTGGCGAACCAGATCGGTCAGTTAGGCGAGCCGCTATATCGGAAGATCGAGCCGACGGGCTATTCGAGCGCGAACGCCGAATGGGTGAGCTCGGCATCGCTGCTGGGCCGCATGAATTTCGCGATGGCGCTCACGCAAAACAAATTACCGGGAATTAAAGTGGATGCGTCGCGCTTGCCGGACGATCCGTCGAAGGCGGCGAAAGCCATGATGTTCCGCGACGCGACGCCGCAAACCAAACAAGCGATTCTCAAGGCGCTGGGAGACAAGAAACCCACGCCGGAGCTGGTGGCCGGATTAGTCATAGGGTCGCCTGATTTTCAAAGACGTTAATGGCCGCAGATGAACGCAGATAAACGCAGATGAAAAATTTCGATCGGCGTTTATCTGCGTTCATCGGCGGCTATCAGGAGTAGAAATGAATCGTCGAATCTTTTTGAAATCCTCCGCGATGGCGATGGTCGGTGTCGGGTCGACGCCCGCCTGGCTTTCGCGCGCTCTCTACGCAGCCGACGCGCCGAGCCCGCGAAAGAAAATTCTGGTCGCGATCTTTCAGCGTGGCGCGGTCGACGGATTGAACGTCGTGGTGCCGCATGGCGAGCAGCGCTATTACGATCTGCGTCCGACGCTTGCCATCGCCAAGCCGGGCAGCGGGAATGATTCGGCGATTGATCTTGACGGATTTTTCGGCCTGCATCCGGCGCTGAAGCCGCTGAAGCCGATCTACGATGCGAACCGGCTCGCCGTCGTGCACGCCGTGGGCTCGCCCGACCCGACCCGGTCGCATTTCGACGCGCAGGATTATATGGAGTCCGGCACGCCCGGCCGCAAGGCGACCGCGGACGGCTGGCTGAATCGCGCGCTCACGCCGGAACAGAAAAAATCGCCGGTCCGCGCCGTCAGCTTCAGCCCCGATCTGGCGCGCACGCTGCGCGGCCGCAATGAAGCGGTCTCGATCAACAACCTGAACGATTTTCAGGTCCGCGACACGCGCGGCGCGGCGACGTTCGAGTCGATGTATTCGTCGACCATGGACAAAGTCCTGAACGGCACGGGGCGCGAGACGTTCGAAGCCGTGAAGCTGATGCAGTCGATTCAGAAGCAGGGCTATACGCCGGCCGGCGGCGCACGTTATCCGAATGGACGCCTGGGACAGTCGCTGAAGCAGATCGCGCAGTTGATCAAGTCCGATGTTGGGCTGGAGGTCGCTTTCACCGACGTTGGTGGATGGGACACGCACGTCAACGAAGCGCCGCAGTTGAACCGATTGCTCGGCGAGTTTGCCGACGCGCTCGCGGCCTTTTATCAGGACCTGGGCGACCGCATGGCCGACGTGAGCGTCGTCACCATGAGCGAGTTTGGGCGCACGGCTCGCGAAAACGGCAACCGCGGGACGGATCATGGCCACGCCAATGTGATGTTCGCCTTCGGCGGCGATGTGCAGGGCGGCAAGATTTACGGCGATTGGCCGGGGCTCGCCGAAGAGCAGCTCTACGAAAATCGCGACTTGAATCTCACCACGGATTTTCGCGACGTGCTCGGCGAGTTGGTCACACGGCACTTGGGGAATCGCCAGATCGCGAGCGTGTTCCCGGGTTACGCCGATCCGAAGTTCCGCGGATTGATCGCCTAGCCGTTATCTCTTGACTCCGAAGACCGGCGGACCTTCGGGAATCGCTTCGCCGTCGGCGCGCGGATCCGACCCCGCGAAATTCACGCCCGCGCCGTTCCGTTCCACAGCTTGGCCGCGGCCCATCGAGCCTGAATACGCTCCGCGCAGCGCGATCTTGTGGCCCATCGCAGTCAACTCACTCCGGACGCCGGCCGGCACGCGCGACTCGATCATGACATCGCAACCCGAAAATGTTCCCTTCGTGAATCGCGCCGCTTCCAGCGCCATCTGGATGTTCATCCCGTAATCGACGACGTTCGCCACAAACTGCGCGTGCGCCTGCGCCTGGTTCCAGCCGCCCATGATGCCGAAGCCGATGCGCGTCTGGCCCTTTTCCATGAATGCCGGAATGATCGTGTGAATCGGCCGTTTGCGCGGACCGATCGTGTTCGGCTCATTCGGCTTCAAAGTGAAAAGTCCGCCGCGATTGTGCAGCGCGAAACCCGTCCCCGGCGCGACCATGCCGGTGCCGAACGAGCTGTAGTTGCTCTGGATCAGCGAAACGATGTTGCCGTCCTTATCGATGGCCGACATGTAGATGGTGTCGTTGCCCTGCGCGGTGCGCTCGGTCAGCTCCGCCGGAACCGGGTCGCAATTGGCGTGCGCCGCATCCAGCATCTTCGCGCGATCCTCGCCGAGCCCCTTCGACTTGAGCCAATCGGTCGGGACTTTGCTGGACCGCGGATCGCCGACGTATTTCAGCATGTCGCTGTACGCCATCTTCTTCGCCTCGATCATCACGTGCAGCGCTTTGCCGCTGTTGTGGCCGTACTCCGCCATGGGGAATTTTTCCATGATGTTCAGCATTTCGAGCGCGGCGATGCCCTGCGTGTTGGGCGGGATCTCATAAATCGTCCAGCCGCGATACGTGGTCGAAATCGGATCGACCCACTCCGGCTGGAATTCCGTCATATCGGTCGCCGTCATGAAATTCCCCTGCTCTTTCAGGAACGCGAGCACTTTCTGCGCGGTCGCGCCTTTATAAAATCCGTCGCGACCCTTCGCGGCGACCAGTTTCAGCGACTCGGCCAGTGCGGGATTTCTGAAAATTTCTCCGACCTCAGGAAATTTTCCGCCGGGCATGTACGTTTCTTTGAAGCCCGGCTGCACCGCCAGTCTCTTCGCAGCGGCGGCCGCTTCGTCGCGAATCGTCTCCGTCAGCGGATATCCGTTTTCGGCGTAATAAATCGCGGGCGCGAGCAACTTGTCGAATCCCATCGTGCCGAACTTGTCGTGCAACGCCTGCCATCCTGCGACCGCTCCCGGCACCGTGACGCGATGCACGCCGAGCTTATTCGCCTCCGTGATCCCGCGCTGCTTCAATCCGTCGAGTGTCAGCGCCGCCGGAGTCCAGCCGCTCGAATTGAGTCCGTACAATTTGCCCGTCTTCGCTTCGTAGATGATGGCGAACAGATCGCCGCCCATGCCGTTCATCGCGGGCTCGACCACGCCCAAAGTCGCGTTGGCCGCGATCGCCGCATCGATCGCGTTGCCGCCCTGCTCCAGCACTTTCGCGCCGGCTTGCGATGCCAGCGTCTGGCTGGTCGCGACGATTCCGAATTTGGTGATCACCATGGAGCGCGCCTGATCGCGTCCTCCCGGAGCTTCTTCCTGTGCATATGCAGTCAATGCAAGTATGAGCAGCAGCGCTCTCATTCTGTTTTCCTCCCAATACGGAAACAGGCCATTTCATTGGCGTTACGGACCAGCAGCAAGCCGTGATCGATGGCCGGAATATTCCAAGTCCTGCCCTCGATCGCCTTAAATCGCGCGATTTCCTGATGTGATTCCGGGGTGGCGCGCACCAGAACCACGTCGCCGTCTTCGGTCAAGACTATCAGATGTTGGCCCGCGAGAAGAACCTGGCCATAGCCGTAGCGGCCGCCCTTCCATTTCACCTCGCCTGTTTTCGGATCGATGCAGGCCAGGATCTGCTCGTCGAGCCCATAGACGTAGCCGTCGTGCAGCACCGACGAATTGAATTTATTCTTCAGCCGGTTGTTCTTCCAGATTTCCTTCGCGCCGGACTCGCCGATTTCCAGCAGAGCGGCGCCATGAGCGTCGCTCGATGAAATCAGCACGTGTGTTTCATCGATGACGACAGGCTGCGAGCAATTCATGCCCATGCCGGCGGGAAACGGATATGACCACAACGGCTTCCCGTCCTCAGGATTCAGGCCGTTCGCACGCTCCGCGCTGATCCACACGATCTGCCGGTGTCCGCCGAACGTCGCCAGGATCGGCGAGGTGTAGCCCGTGGCGTCGCTGAGCGATTGCCACAGCGGTTCGCCCGTCAGGCGATTGTAGGAGACGATGCTTTTTCCGGATCCTCCCGGCGTGACGATCACTTTATCGTCGACAATCAGCGGCGATCCCGCCATCGCCCAATGCACGTTCGACGCAGCGTTGTCTTTCAGAATATTTTTCGACCACTTCGGCTTGCCGGTGGATGCGTTGAGGCAATACAGATCGCCTTCCGCGCCGAGGGAATAAACCAGGCCGTCGTGAAACACGGGGGTCGCGCGCGGACCCGGTCCGCCGAGCACTTCGTCGAACGAAGCGGGATAGGCGAACGTCCAAACCTCGCGGCCGGTGCGCGGCTCGTAGGCGGCGATGGTTTCCTTGTCGCGCCGCTGCTCGATCGTGTAAGCGCGGCCTTCGCCGAAACTGAACGACGCATATCCCGCGCCAATGGGTTGTTTCCACAGCATCTTCAGCGGCCAGTCTGTGCTGATGGCGGATTCGGAGTAGACGCCGTCGCGATGCGGGCCGCGAAAGTCGGTCCAGTAGGAAACGGGCACGACTTTTACGTCAGGCGCGGGCGCTTTCGCGGGAACGACTGGTTCAGGAGCGGGGGGAGGGTCCTGCTTCTGCTGCACACGGCTGGCTTCGAGTACCGTATCGTGACGATCCTTCAAGTGGAAACCATAATTGATCACATGGTCCATGTTTCCGTTCCAAACGATGCGGAAGCCGTAGACGTAAACCAGTTCGACCACCGCGATGGCAGCGATGGCGACGGTCCCGGCGAGTTTCTCGGCCATCCGCGCATTGCGCGTCAGGAGAAGAATGAGGCCGAGCGGAGGGAACAGAAAGATCGCGACCCACAGAACAAGCCGGCTGCGGAGCATACGAGTAATCTATCACCGGCTGCCAGCCGCGGCGCGCTAGAGATAGAACAAGCTGAGGCGTGGCAGTGCCGACGATTCCAGCAGTCGGCGCTCTAAGAATTGTTTTTCGAGCATCGCGAGTTGATCGGCCGTCATCTTGCCGCGATATGGTTTCAAATCGCGATCGAGCGCGCGGCGCGCTTCGAACAGCGCTTCCTCCGAAGCGCTCGCGCGCAATCGGGCGATCATCTTCTCTTCGATCGCCGTCAGCCGCTGCTCGAGCTGTTCCAGATCGCCATAAAGTCCGGCGAGATCGAGCGTTTCGAGCGACACCGCAATATCTTCGTGACCGGCCTTCCGCAGTGCCACGGCGTTGCGCGCCACGAAACCCTGGATATCTTCCAGCGCAAAGGGAGCCTTTGCGTCCTTCGACACGGCCTGCTGCCCGTTCGCCATGGCCTGCGCTTCCGCCGCGATCGCCTGGGCACAGTATGCGACCGAGTTGACGGCCTGCGTCCGCGCACGGGCCGGCTTGGCTCGCCACTTTTCGAACGCCGCGTCGATGCCGCGCAGCACGGCCTCGAGAGGAATGCCGGCGTTCTTCCACGCTTCGATCAGCGCCCAGTCGAGCGGCGACAGCAGGAACAGGCTGGTGCCGCGGGCGCGCTGGAAATGCTCCTCGATCTCAGTGAAGTAGTTGAAGTAATTTTCAGCCACGAACCGACTTCTTATTTCGTTCCCAGATCAGCCGCAGCCCGTCGAGCGTCAGATCCTCATCCAGGATTTTCACCAGGCGCGAGCCTTGCACGATCAACGCCCCTTGGCCTCCGGTCGCGATCGCTTTGGTCTGCGGGCCAAGCTGTTCGATCACGCGTTCGACAATGCCGTCGATCATTCCGAGGAAACCGTAGTAGAGTCCCGAGGTGATGCTGCCGACCGTATTCGATCCGATCAACTTTTCCGGCTCGCGAAAATCGACCATGGGAAGCCGCGCCGTGCGCGCGAACAGTCCCTGGATCGACATGCCGATGCCGGGGCAGATAATGCCGCCCAGAAATTCCGCGTTGGCCGAAACGATATCGAAATTGATGGTGGTGCCGAGGTCGACAGAAACGCAGGGCCCGCCGTATTTGTGAAACGCCGCGACGCTGTTCACCAGACGATCGGCGCCCACTTCGCGCGGGCTGTCATAGCGCACTGTGATCCCCAGATCGATCGCGTAATTCACAAACATCGGCTGGCGCTGGAAATATTTCTCGGCCATCGCGGTGAGCGGCTGATCGACCGCGGGCACGACGCTCGAGATCACGACGCCGTGGACCGCCGACAGATCGAGCGAGGAGAGCGAAAAAAGATTGCGCAGCAGAATGCCCCACTCATCCGCTGTTTGTTCGCGAATGGTGCGGAGGCGCCAGCGGCCGATCAGTTTTTCGCCTTGAAACGCGCCGATGGTGATGTTCGTGTTGCCTGCATCGAGAGCCAGAAGCATAAAAATTCAAGCCGGACGCACGCCGCCGGCCAGGATCGTGGTTTCCTTTCCGTTGTCTTCGCGGACCACCAGGAATCCCGACGGGTCGAGTCCACAGGTGGTCCCTTCAATCATCGCGCCGTTCTGTTCGACGCGCACGCGGCGGCCGCGAGCATAACTGGATGCTTGCGTGAACATGTCGAGAATCGCGGCGGCGCCTTGCTCGACCAGAATTTTCGCCGACGCGTCCACGGCCTTGAGCAGCGCGACCAGAAGATCCTCGCGCGAGACTCCGCGTTTCCCTTCGAGCAGCAGCGACGTGGCGAGCGGCGCAACATCGGCGGGAAAGCCTGGATGATTCACGTTGATCCCGATCCCCGCGACGACGGCGCCGCCTTCGATCTGCGCCAAAATGCCGGCGCATTTCTTTCCTCCGATCATGATGTCGTTGGGCCAGCGAATATCGACGTCGATCCCGGCGACCTCCGCGATCGCCTCTTTCGTCGCGATGCCCAGGGCCAGCATCATCACCGGCAACGCGTTGGCGTCGACAGGAAGGCGCAGGACGATCGAAACATAAAGCCCTGCTTCTGCTTCGGAGTGCCAGGCATGGCCGTGGCGGCCGATGCCGGCGACCTGTCCATCGGCCCCGATGACGGTTCCCGACGCACAGCCGTCGCGTGCGGCGAGCGCGGCCAGAATCATGGTGGAATTGACGCTCGAAAACCAATCGATCCGCCGGCCGGGCAGGCGCGCTCGTACGGAAGCCAAATCCAACGGCATAGATGCAACAGTTTAACAATCTCGATTGACAATGATAAGAATCGATTACAATAGCGGGAACCTATGTCAACGAAGATGCTGCTGCCCATCGTTGCGGTTTGCTGCGCGTGCTCCGCGATCGCACAGACGACCCCCGAAAATGATCCGGTCAAGACGCTGGTCGGCAGGCTGGAACTGGCGAAGTACAAGGCGACGATCCGGGGGCTGACGAAGTTCGGAGACCGCCGGCAGGGCACGGACCGGAATCGCGCGGCGATCGATTGGATCGAAGCGGAGCTCAAAAGCTTCGGCTGCACGAACACGGAGCGCATTCGTTATGAGTACAAACCGGCGACGCCCACGGGTCGAGGGGGCCGAGGCAACGCGCCGAGACCCGGCCCGGGCGGCGCTCGAATCCGCGGCGACATTCGAGAAGTCGGCGTGAACAACGATCCCAACCAGCAGCACGACTCGCGGCTGCGCGAGCTGAACTCGCAGGAGTCGACGCCGGGTCCTCGCGAAGAAGTTTATTGCACGAAGATCGGCACCACGCATCCGGAAGAAATGTACATCGTCGGCGCGCACATGGACGGGATCGGCTGGGGCGAGGCCGCGAATGACGACGGATCGGGAACCGCGCTGGTGATGGAAATCGCGCGCGTGCTGAGCAGCCCCGATGTGACCACGGAGCGGTCGATTCGATTCGCGCTCTGGAACAACGAAGAGACCGGTCTGAACGGCGCGCGCGCCTACGTCGATCAGCGGAAGGATCTGCAAGGCAAGGAAGATCCGCCGGGATCGGGAAAATATCCGGAGCCGAAGTGGCTCGGCATGATTCAGCACGACATGATGATGTTCGATCACGGGGCTCCGCTCGCGGACGGCACGGTGAGCCCGCATCAGCGGCCCGAAGCGGACGTCAACATCGAATTCCAGATGACGTCGAAGCTTGCGGCGGGAGCAGCGGAACTCGCCTGGCTCTTCCGCGCGGCGAACGAAAAATACGCCACCGATTATCCGGCTGCGGTGGGTCCGCACATGAGCAATACCGATTCGACGCCGTTCATGGATCTGGTCCCGTCGATCAGCCTGCGCGAAGGCGAGCGCGGGTCGCAGATCGGCGCCGGGTGGGATCCGACGCATCATCAGCCGATCGACGTGTACTCGCACTTTTCGGATGGCGATTTTCGTCTGGGCCTGAACGCCGCGCAGACGACGCTGGGCGCCGTCGCGCAGCTGACCGGGGCGAAACTGAAATAGCCTGTTTTATCCGTGCCGCGCGTGCCAGACCAGCGGGCGCTCGATGCGGAAGCTGAGCACCGTACCGCGGCGGACGCGAACCGCGGGGCCGCGAACTTCGTTGCCCGTTACTGCTCCCACGATGGACCCGACGAGGCTGTTGTCGCGTTGCGATGGAATGCGGTTGGCATCGGCCTCAAGTTCGTATCGTTCGCCGTGAATGCTGACGGAATCGAGGTCGAGCACGAGATCGTGGTCACGCTCGACGCGGACTCTCAACTCCACCTGCGACCCGCGTGGAATTGCAAGGCGTCCGTTTTCCCCGCGTACATCCTGATCGACGGTTCCCGTGTAGACGCGGTTCTCCTCGCGGTTGACGTCGATAGGGTTGTTCAATCGGACGGGAATCACCGTGCCGCGGTCGATCCGGGTCATGCGATCGTGATCGCGCTCGCGGTCCCCATCGCGGCCGCGATCTTGCGCGGCAACCAAGGCTGGAAACGAAAGCGCCAGCGTCAATGCGACTCCAGACATGCTTCGTAATATCATGCTAAATCTCCCGCTGAGTTCGGAAGCAAGCCGCACGCCAGAAGCGCAAATTGTTCGAAGTGCGGACGACTCCGGGCGCCGATCCGAAGAAATTTCCCGACGGACCGGATCGCCCGCCGCAAATTTGCACGCTGAAGCGTTACAGAGGGCGTTACAGAGGATAGATGCCGCAGTTGATATCGACAGCGGCGGCGGAATGCGTGATGGCCCCCGAGGATATGAAATCCGGGCGCGCTTCGGCGTAGGCTCGCAGGTTATCGAGCGTGATTCCGCCGGAAATTTCCGTCTCCGCGCGATGATCGATGAAGGCAATCTCGTGCGCGGCTTCGAGCGGAGTCATATTGTCGAGAAGCAGGCGCTGCGCTCCGCCCTCCAGCGCCGCTTCGATCTCCGCCCGGGTGCGGACTTCGATTTCGATCGGCTTCGCAATCGCACGGGCGCGCTCGATCGCCGCGCGGACTCCTCCGGCGAGCCGGATATGGTTGTTCTTGATGAGCACGGCGTCGAACAGGCCGATGCGATGATTCACGATTCCGCCGGCGGCGGCAGCCATCTTTTCGAGGATGCGAAGACCGGGCGTGGTCTTGCGGGTGTCAAGAATGCGAACGCCGGTGCCTTCGACAGCCTCGACAAATTTCGCGGCGAGGGTCGCGACTCCGGAAAGACGCTGGAGAAAATTCAGCGAGACGCGTTCGCGGGTGAGCAGGGTCCGGGCGCCGGCGCGGACCGAGGCGATTTCCTCGCCCGCACGTACGCGGCTCCCTGAAGGTTTGAGGATGTGTGGCGACTCGAAAAGAATTGCAAGGAGCTCACTGCCGGCGACGATGATGTCCTGTTTCGCGATGAAGTGCGCTTCGGCCTGAAGATTTGCATCGACGCATGCATTCGTCGTGATGTCGCCCGAGCCGACATCTTCAGCAAGCGCGAAATCGATCGCCCGGCGGACGTCAGGATGATTTACGTCGAAAATCATTCGCTGAGAGCCGCGCGGCTCTTGGCGAGTTGCGCTTCGTAATCCGCCAGCTTGGCGCGCATCGACTCGACCACGTTCGCCGGAGCCTTGGTCGCGAAATCGGAATTAAGCTGTCGCTTGGAGTTCGCGATCACTTTTTCGAGTTGCTCGATTTCTTTCTCCAACTTGTCTTTCTGTTCCGCAATCACCGGCATTTCGAGCTGCAGATCGAAATCGGCCGTCGAGCGCACCGCGCCCTGCAGCTTCGGCGCGGCCTGATGATGCAGCGCGAGTTTAACGTTCGCGATCTTTTGGACCGCGTGCGCATGGCTGTGCGCCACACGATATGCATGACCCGCCGAGTAGAATGATCCGGCGAGTTCCTGTTTCTTGTCGACCTTGTGATCCGCGCGCAGCGATCGTGCGCTGGTGATGATCTCCTGGAGAATCGCCATGTCGTGCTCGGCGTTCTCGTCGACGGCGGAGGCATCGCCTTTGGGATACGCCGCAATCGCGATCGATTTTCCAGGACGGCCCAGACGCTGCCACAGCTCTTCGGTGAGGAACGGCATCAGGGGATGCAGCAGGCGCAGCGACGTTTCATACACGTCGACCAGATGCGCCGGATTGTCGGCGAAATCGTGCAGCTTTTGCAGCTCCAGATACCAGTCGCAGAAATCGTCCCAGAAGAAATGCCACAACGCGTCGGCCGCTTCGTGGTAGCGATGCTGCTCGAACGCGCGATTCGCGGTCTCGATGGTCGCGTTGAGACGGTGGCGAATCCAGCGGTCTTCGAGCGATTGCGCGACCGGCGGCCCGTCGGGAATCTGTTTCACGTCGACGCGGCTGAAGATGAGTCGCGAGGCGTTCCAGATCTTATTGGCAAACGCGCGCGTGCTCGCGATTCGATCTTCGCTCAGGGCGATATCGGCTCCGGGCGCGGCGCTGACCAGCAGGGCGAAACGGACGGCGTCGGTGCCGTATTTTTCGTTGATCACCAAAGGATCGATGGTGTTGCCTTTGGTCTTCGACATCTTCTGGCGCTCCGCGTCGCGCACCAGGCCGTGAATGTGGACCTGCGCGAACGGAACCTTGCCCGTCATTTCGATGCCGAGCATGATCATGCGTGCGGCCCAGAAGAAAATAATGTCGAAGCCGGTGACCAGCAGCGTGGTCGGATAAAACGCACGCAGATCTTCGGTGTCGTCGGGCCAGCCGAGCGTCGAAAAGGGCCACAGACCGCTGCTGAACCACGTATCGAGCACGTCGGTGTCCTGCGTGAGGGTCGCGGCGCCGCAGTGGGCGCACTTGGCCGGATCTTCGCGCGACACGGTGATTTCTCCGCACGTCGAACAATGCCATGCGGGCACGCGATGTCCCCACCAGAGCTGGCGCGAGATGCACCAGTCGCGGATGTTCTCCATCCAGTTGAGATACGTCTTTTCCCAGTTTTCCGGGATGAATTCGAGCTTCTTCGGCGTTTCCTTCACCGCCGCGATGGCCGGCTCGGCGAGCGGCTTCATTTTCGCCCACCACTGCATCGACACCAGCGGCTCGACGATCGTCTTGCAGCGCTGGCATTTTCTGACGCTGAGTTTGTACGCCTCGATCTTTTCCAGCAGCCCGAGTTGTTCGAGATCGGCAACCACTTGCTTGCGCGCGGCGAAGCGATCGAGTCCGGCATATTTCCCAGCGGCCGTCGTCATCTTCGCCGATTCATCGATCACTTTGATGCTCGCGAGATTGTGGCGCTTGCCTGCTTCGAAATCGTTCAGATCATGCGCGGGCGTGATCTTCACGGCTCCGGCGCCGAAGCCGAGTTCGGCCATTTCATCGAGAATGATCGGGATTGGACGATCGCTGAGCGGAAGCTGTGCGGTCTTGCCTGCAAGTTCCGCGGCGCGCGGATCTTTCGGATTGATGGCGACCGCCGTATCGCCCAGCATCGTCTCCGGACGCGTCGTCGCGACCACCAGCTTCGTGTCGCTGCCGTTGACCGGATAGCGGATGTACCACAGGCTGCTGTCGGTCTCTTCGGGGATCGCTTCGAGATCGGAAAGCGCGGTCTGGCATCCGGGGCACCAGTTGACCATGTACTCGCCGCGATAGATGAGTCCTTTTTCCCAAAGCCGCACGAAGGCTTCGCGTACCGCGCGCGACAAACCGGGATCGAGCGTGAAACGAAGGCGCTGCCAATCGACGCTATCTCCGGCGCGCTTCATCTGCTCAAGGATGCGTCCGCCGTATTGTTCTTTCCACTGCCAGACGCGCGCTTCGAATTTCTCGCGGCCGAGGTCGTGCTTGGTGAGTCCCTCTTCTTTGAGCTGGCGCTCCACCATGACCTGCGTCGAAATTCCGGCGTGATCGGTCCCAGGGAGCCACAGCGTGTTGACGCCCAGCATGCGTCGCCAGCGGATCTGCGCGTCGATGATGGAATGCTCGAACATGTGGCCGATGTGCAGCGCGCCGGTGACGTTCGGGGGCGGAATGACGAGCGAGAAGTATGGCTCGCCGGGTCGCGCGGGCGCATGGAACAAGTTCTGTTCCACCCACCAGCTGGCCCAGTGAGGCTCGAAACGTTGAGGCTCGTAGACCTTATCTAAAGCGGTGCTGCGATCGATTTCCATGGGGAAATTCAATTTTAACAGGGTCGTCTATTTCGACCGGCTCAGGAACGCGAGCAGCGGCACAGAAGCCAGGCTCGCAAACCACACATAGCATCCTGGCAAAAGCTGCGTGATGGCGATTTTCGTGACGCCTCCCTCGTCGCCCGGAAGCTCACGATTCATATCGCGAAACAGAGTTACCGCCACGGCTACCGCGATCAGGCCCGCGACCAGCGCAGGCGTCGGCCTCTTGATCAGGATCAGAACTAAGGCCAGTGTCCAGAAGAAATTCGCGTACCAGGCAAAGACCCCGGCAAAGATTCCCGACCATCCGACGGCGAGGGCCCGCAGGCCAAACATCGTGTCATTATCCGACCAATGCAGCGCGGGCAGAGCGCAGGCCAAAGCAAATAGCGCGACCGGAATCAGGATGAGGATTTTCACTTGAGTTCTACGATTGTAGAGCCCGAGCCGCCTTCCTCGGGGGGGGCGACGTAAAACTTCTCGACGTGCGGATTCTCTTTTAACAGATCGGCGATGGCCCTTTTTAAAATCCCCATGCCGTGGCCGTGAATGATGCGGACGCGCTCCACTTGCGCCAGGGCGGCGCTGTCGAGAAGTTTGTCGACCTGCTCCACAGCGGCTTCGGCGCGCTGGCCGACGATGTTGATCTCGCGAAAGGTTCCCGAAAAGCTCGGGCCCTGCTTAAAACTGACCGCGGGGCGTTTCGTGTCGCCCGACGGCGGCAGGACTTCCTCGACGTCGGATGAGGAGACCTGCATCTTCAGGAATCCGGCATCGACTTCGATCAGGTCGCCCGAAAGCAGGCGGCGAACCGTCGCGGGTTGGCGGATATTTTTCAGCCGCACGCGCGCGCCTTCTTCGATCTTCAAACGCGGCGGCGCAGTGGCCGGGCGGGGCGCGATGGTTTCGACGGCTTCCTGAAACTCGCGCTTGGTTTTCGCGATTTTCGTGCGCGCTTTCTGGCTCAGGTCCTCGATGGTTTCCGACGCGCGGCGCTCGAAGTCTGCAGCGAGCTGATCGGCTTTCTGTTCAAGCTCGCGAATCTTCGAGGCGTAGCGGCGCTCCCAATTCTGCTCGAGCGATTTTTCGCGCGCGTCCAGTACGGCTCGCAATTGAGCCAGTTCGCGACGCTCCGTGTCCACCGCGTCCAGCCGCGCATGAAGATTGGCCAGAAACTCCGACACGTCGCGCTCCGATGAGGTCATTCGCGAGCGCGCGGCTTCGATCAGCGACGGCTCCAGCCCCAGGCGGCTGGCGATGGCGAGTCCCGCGGATTTTCCGGGCGCGCCCAGGCGAAGAACATAGGTCGGCTGAAATGTTTCTTCGTCGAAACCCATCGATCCGTTGCGGACGCCCTCAGTCGACGCGCCGTAAACCTTCATCGTCATCAGGTGCGTCGACGCCAGCGTGAACGCGCCGCGATTGCGGAACGCATCGAGCACCGCGACTCCCAGGGCGCCGCCCTCTTCGGGGTCGGTCGCGCGGCCAAGCTCGTCGACAATCACCAGCGAATTTTGCGTGGCGCGCTCCAGCATGGATCGCAAGGAAACAATGTGCGCCGAAAACGAACTGAGGCTTTCGGCCAGCGATTGATGATCGCCGATGTCGGCCAGCACATCGTCGAACAGGGGAAATTCTGCCTCGGCTGCGGGAACCGGCAGGCCGGCATGCGTCATCAGCGCGAGCAGTCCCACGGTCTTGAGCGACACCGTCTTGCCGCCGGTATTCGGGCCGCTGATGAGCAGCGTGCGCTCGGTTTCATCGAGCGACAGAGAAACCGGCACGACTCTTTTTCGCTGCCGGCGCAAAATATCCTCGAGCAGCGGGTGGCGCGCGTCTTTCAAATTGAGCCGACGAGACTCAGCAACGCTCAGCCGTGGAACCGTGCATTCGAAATCGATGGCGAACTCGGCTTTGGCGAACAGAATTTCGAGCTCGCCGAGCGCCGCGGCCAGCGTTGAAATTTCCACCGCATGCGCGCGCAGGCGAGCCGTAAATTCGCGCAGGATGCGATGCACTTCGCGCAGCTCGTCTTCATGCAGGCGGACCAGTTCGTTGTTCAGGTCGATGGTTTCCAGCGGCTCGACGAACAGCGTGTGGCCGCTGCCGCTGGCGCCATGGATCACGCCTTCGACGCGGCGTTCGCGACCCGTGACAACGGGGACGACGAAGCGGTCGTCGCGAATGGTCACGAAATCTTCCTGGAGCGTGCCGTCCTCGTGATGGGCGCGCAGGAATCTTTCAAGCGACGCCTGGATCAGGCCGCGCTGCTTTTCGACGTCGCGGCGCAGACGCGCGAGCGCGACGCTTGCGTCGTCGGCGAGAGTGCCGTCGGGAAGAATCTTTCCCCGCAGCTCATTCGCGACGTCGCGGAGATCGGCGATGGCCGAAGCGATGCGGCCCAGGCGCGGGAATCGCTCGCGGGCGGCGAGCAGAATCGATCGAGCTTCCTCCGCCAGGTCGAGCAGGCGCGCCAGTTCGGCGATCTCCAAAGGCTCGAGCGTCGCGCCCTCGATGCGGAGACGCGCGACGGCGCGGCTGGGATCGGCGACATCGTCGAAGCGAACGCGGACCGCAGCGCCGCGCGAGGCTGCCTGCGGCTGGGACGAAGCCCGCTGATATTCGATCGCTTCGGACGTGTCTGCCAGCGCCGCTTCGATGGCCGCGCGATCGGAAGACGGCGCGATGCGCGCAAGCTCGCCACGGCCCAGAGCGCTTCGCAAGTATTTTCCGACCAGCGCACGCAGCGCTTCGAAGTCAAGAACGGTTTCTGCGTGCATAAGCTTCTTCGATGACGTCGAGCGTTCCTTCGGTCAGTTGATAATCCGCCACGTGCGCGTGCCGCACCCAGGCCGCGCGGCTCACGTCATCGCCCGGGCGAAGATCGCCGCGTTTCGCGCTGCAGATATAATCGACCAGCACGTAATGATATTCCGCCCGTCCGCGCGCGTCGCGCATGATGCGTTCGAAAATCGTGTGGATCGCGACGGGCTTCACGGTCAAACCTGTTTCCTCGAAAACTTCGCGACAGATCGCGGCCTCCAGCCGTTCGCCGGATTCGACCAGGCCGCCCGGAAGCGACCAGTATCCCTTCAGCGGCTCGCGTCCGCGCTCCACCAGCAGAATCGAGTCGCGACGGAAAATCAGCGCACCGACGCCCAACAGCGGATGCTTCGGATAACGACGGCTGGACCTCGCCCGGCTAATTCTGTGTGGAGGAATTTTGCGACGACCCCTTCACCCCGATTCTGACACGATAGACGGTGGTCCGTGCGGTGATGAACAGGGTCTCCAGATCGGCATCGCCAAAAGCCAGATTCGACGGAGTTTCCGACAGCTCGAACTGATTGATCAATTGCCCTTGCGGGGAATAGACGCCGACCATCTTCGCAGCGATCCACAGATTTCCCTTTTCGTCCGTTCGCAAACCGCCGGGGACGCCGGCGATCTTTTCGATCACGACGCGCTCGTTCGAAGCCGCGCCTCCGCGGTCGAGATCGAAGGCCCGGATCACACGCGCATCGGAATCGCCGACGTAGAGAATCCGGCCGTTCGGCGACAGCGCGATTCCGTTGGGACGCGTCTTCCATTTCGCCACCAGCTCGATCTCGCCTTTCGGCGTGATGTGAAAGATGCCGTAGTAATCCATTTCGCGCGCGTCCTGCTGATTGCCGAACGCGGGATCCGTGAAATAGACATGCCCGTCGCGGCGAATCACCAGATCGTTCGGGGCATTGAAACGCTTGCCTTCGAACCTCGCCGCGATCACTTCGACTTTGCCGTTCTTCGACGTGCGCGTGATGCGGCGCTCGCGGATTTCACAGGTGTAGAGACGGCCTTGCGAGTCGTATGCATTGCCGCTGGGGCCGCCGGGAACATCGGCTGGTTCGGCTTCGCCTTTTCCTGGAATGAATTTGTGCAGCTTGTTGGTGACGGTGTCGCTGAAGGTGAGGAATCCGTCGGGCGACCAGGCGGGGCCTTCGGCGTAATGCAGTCCCGCCGCGATTCGCTCCACCTTGATGTTCGTAAAATCCTGCGCGGCGGCCAGGATCGCAAAGACCGAAGCCGCCGCAGAAGAAAGCAAAATCCTCACCTCTCCATCTTACGAGCGATCAGAAGTACAGTTACGGAAGCGCGAAGGCGACAACGGAATCGCCCATTTTGTTGCCGATTTTTCCGTGTCCACCGGCGCAGATCACGACGAATTGTTTGCCATTGACGGAATACGTCATGGGCGTCGATTGCGCCGACGCGGGCAGGTTCGCGCCCCACAATTCGCGCCCGGTTTCGACGTCGTAGGCGCGGAGTTTTTCTTCCGCGACGGTCGCGCCGATGAAGATCAAGCCGCCCGCGGTGGTCATCGGACCGCCCATCGACAGCGAACCGGGGATCGACTTGCCATTCCCCAGCGGGACCTCGCCGAGCGGCACCTGCCACTTCTTTTTTCCGGTCGCCAGATCGACCGCGATCAGCTCGCCCCATGGCGGAGCATTGCAGGGCAGCCCGCTCGGCGTGCGCAGATGTTCGCGAATCATGGCGTACGGCGCCCCTTGCTGGCGTCCGTATTCGGCGTCGAAGCGGTTGTCTTCGATGTTCTTCAACTCCGCCTTCACCTGATCGCGCGGGACCAGCTTGACGATCGTCGAAAGCCGATCCGCGGCCGCGACCAGGAGCCCGCGATCGGGGTCGTAAGCGGCGCTGCCCCAGTTCACTCCGCCGACGTTGCCGGGAAACAGGATCGCGCCTTCCAGGCTCGGCGGTGTGAACAAGCCCTTATTTTCATAACCCTGGAGCCGCGATTTGCACCAGGCTTTCTCTTCCGGCGTGATTCCCCAGGCATCGTCGGCTGAAAATTTCTGCGGGGCGAGGACGTCGTACAGAGGAAATGGTTGCGTCGGCGACGACTCCTCGCCGGGGACGCGCGACTTCGGGACGGGCCGCTCTTCGACCGGCAGCAGCGATTTTCCGGTTTCGCGATCGAGTACGAAGAAGTGCCCGATTTTCGTCGTCACGGCGACCGCGGGCTTGTTTTTCCACATCACCAGCGTCGGTTGCGAGGCGACGTCGTAATCCCAAAGATCGTGATGCACCACCTGGAAGCTCCACACGACTTTCCCGGTCGAGGCTCGAATCGCGACCACGGAATCGGCATAACCGCCGTTTCCGGGACGCATGCCGCCGTAAAAATCGGGGCTCGCGCTGCCGGTGGGAATGAAGAACAGATCGCGCCCGGGGTCGGCTGAAATGGGGGCCCAGGCATTGGCTGCGCCCGCAGTTTTCAGACCTTCGGGAAGCGGATCGAAGGTCCACAGGAGTTTTCCATTGCGGGCATCGAACGCGCGCACGATGCCGCGCTCCGCCGTGGCGAAGCGATTGTCGCCGATCGACGAGCCGACCACCACCGTATTTCCGATCACCGCCGGCGGCGAGGTCACCTGATAGTTATGCCAGTTGCCTTCATCGAAGTGCGTGACGGCTCTGGTCAGGTCGACCTCGGCGAAATCGGCGCACGGCTTGCCGGTCGCCGCGTCGATCGCGATCAGCCGCGCATCCAGCGTGCCGATGAAGATCCGGCGATGGCCTTGCGGATCCGCCCATGTGGCGACGCCGCGCGAGGTGACCTCGGAGTAATTCGCATTGCGGTCGACCTTGGGATCGAACTTCCAGCGCTCTTTGCCGGTCGCGGGGTCGAGCGCGATGACCACGTCGTAGGGAGTGCTCAGGTAGAGCGTCCCGTCGACCAGGATCGGCGTCGCCTCGAACGCGGCCTTTTTATTGTTGTGCGTATCGGGCTTCAGAGCGCCGGTGTGATATTCCCAGGCAGGCTTGAGTTTCGAAACGTTTTCCCGATTGATCTGATTGAGCGAGGAATGCCGTGTGCCGCCGGGATCATTGCCGTAATTCGTCCAATTGCCGTCGGCGGCGAGGATAAGCAGGAAAAGCGGGAGCATGCTTCCAGTTTGCGCCTGACGCGATCTTTCGGCCATCCCGATGGGACAAGCGGGCCGGGTTTCGGGACAGGAGGGCGTGCTTCAGCCGGCGCGAAGCTTTAGCCTCGCAATGGCGTGGCGGAGCTAAAGCTCCATGCGGGATAAAAATCTATCTCAAAATTCGTTCCGGGAAGCCTGAGGTCACGTAGCGGCGGCTCCACGATACCGTCGATCCATCTTTCATGACGATCTTGTACTCGCCATGAAACCAGGGCTGCAGCTCGTGGATGCTATCGAGCCGCACGATGGCCGACCGATTCACCCGCACGAACGCCGATGGGTCCAGCTTTTTCGACAACGCGTCCAGCGTCCCGCGAATCGTGTGCGTTTTCCCGCCCGCATGCAGCACGACGTAGTTCCGCGCGCCTTCCAGCCAGTCGAGATCCGCCACCGCGACGAAAAACGACCGCTCGTTCTCCGTTACCAGCACCCGATCCGGGTAGCGCGCTTGAATTTCGCCCAGCATACGCTGGAGCCGCTCCATCAGATCGCCATCGCCGCGCCGTCGCTTGCGGATGCGCTCCAGAACCTTTTGGAAACGCTCTTCGTCGTAAGGCTTGAGCAGATAATCGAGCGCGTGAACCTCGAACGCCTTCAGCGCAAACTTGTCGTGCGCCGTGACGAATACGATCTCCGGCCGGGGATCTTTGAGCGCAGCCGCGACAGCGAAGCCGTCCATCTGCGGCATCTGTACGTCGAGAAAAACAACGTCGGGGCGAAGCCGCTCGACTGCCTCCATCGCTTCGGCGCCGTCGCCCGCTTCGCCGACGATTTCGAAATCCGCCGCGGCTTCCAGGAATCGGGACATCTTGCGCCGCGCCGGACGCTCGTCATCCACCAGCAGCGTTCGGATCGACATGAAAGGGAACCTTGAGCGTCACCACCAGCCCGTTGTCGTTGCGCAGATCGAGCCGGTCCGATCCGCCGTACAGCCGCTCGAGTCTTTCGGCTGTGTTCGAAAGCCCGATACCTTTGCGATTGCCGCTGATTCCGGGTCCGTGGTCGCGCACTTCGAGCAGCAGAGTGCCGTTTTCGCGCCGCGCGCTGACGTGAACATTCACCTTCGGACCGCCATGTCGGATGGAATTTTCGACCAGCGGCTGCAGCAGCAGCGGAGGCACCATCGCGCCCAGCGTTTCCTTGGGCGCGTCGATCGACACGTCGAGCCGCTCCTCGAACCGCGCCTTCATCGTTTCGACGTAGAGCCGCAAGAATTCGATTTCGCGGTCGAGCGTGACCTCCTGCGCGCCGGTCTGCTCCAGGCTCATGCGCAGCAGATCGCTGAGCCGCGCCAGCATTTTGTCAGCGACGCGAACATCTTCATACATCACCGCCGAAATCGTGTTCAACGTGTTGAACAGAAAATGCGGCTGCATCTGGAGCCGCAGATTGGCGAGCTGCGCCTGTGCCAGGCTGCGTTCGAGCTGCACCGCGCGTACCTGACGGTCGTAGAGCACCGTCAGCGACGCCGCGATCAGATATCCCAGGGTCTGGGCCGGAAATTCCATGAAATATCGCTGCGGCATGCGGCCGTAGTCGTATTCGCCGAGTCCGAACAGTGGAAACAGGACCACGCGGATCCCCCACATCAGCGATGTCGAGCAGATCGCAGCCGGAATCAGCAGCGCAAGATGTTGCGGGACATTTCTCCAGCTTGGAGGATACCGTCGCGTTATCCAGATCACGGCCGGGGCAAACAGGAACGCGCTGTAGGCCCCCGAAAATTCCTCGATGAACTTGATGAGCGGCGATTCGTGGACATCGTGCGCGAGCGTGTCGAGATAGCGGTAGAAGAACTCCAGGGTTCCGAACGCGGTCGCCAGGAGAAATATCAGCAGCGCGAATCTGACGCGGCGGCTCACTGGAATCAGCATACCAGCGGTCAGGCCTTATAGTAATAATTTGATACCCCGAGCTCTGGTGCTGTTTGATATCGACGGAACGCTGCTGCGCCGCGCAGGACCGCATCACCGGCTGGCGCTGATCGAAGCCGTCCGCCGGTCGACCGGCATAGAGACCACCACCGAAGGCGTCCCGGTGCAGGGCATGCTCGATCGCGACATTGTGCGGCTCATGCTGATCAACGCCGGCGCCACCGAATCGTTCGCTCGACGCCACATGCCGGCCATCATCGCGCACGCGCAGCGGATTTACACGCGCACCTGCCCCGACCTGCGCCGCCGCGTCTGTCCGGGAGCGCGCATGCTGCTCTACAAGCTGTCGCGCAAGGGGATCGCCACGGGACTGGTCACGGGAAACCTGACGCGCATCGGCTGGAAAAAAATGGAGAGCGCCGGATTGCGGCAATATCTGCGCTACGGAGCATTTGCCGAACTCGCGGCCGATCGCGCGGGGCTGGTGAAGATTGCCGTTCGCGAAGCGCGGCGGCGAGGCTGGATCGATCGCACCAGTCCCATCGCGCTGATCGGCGATCATCCCAACGATATTCGCGCCGCGCGCGCCAACCATGTGCGATCGATTGCGGTGGCCACCGGCGTGGTCGGCGCGGACGAGCTGGCCGAGCATGCGCCGGATGTCCTGGTTCCCGATATGCGGTCGCTTTCCATTGAAATGCTGATTGGGGAGATGCTGATTGGAAACGCAGCCGCTCTCCGTTAAGCGCGCGCAGGTCGAGTTCCACAACTTCGCTTCGCTCGGCGAGCCGGAGCGCAACCTGCGCATCTACGGCGAAGAGAATACGCGCCGCGGGACGATCATCCGCGCGCATCGCGAATTTATCGGCCAGCTGTCGCCGTTCCTCGAAATCGGCGCGAACGCGGGACATTCCAGCTACATGCTGGCCAACGAATTCGGCGCCGAAGGATTCGCGCTGGATCTTTCCGCGGATTCGCTGCGCCACGGCCGCGCCTTGCAGGACCTGTGGGGATTTTCGCGAGCCCCCGTGCGCGTCGCCGGAGATGCCGCGAATCTTCCCTTCGCCGACGGGTCGCTCCGCTTTGTCTGCGCCTTTCAGATGCTCAGCCAGTTCATGGACATCGAGAGCGTCTTTCGCGAAGTTCACCGCGTGCTGCAACCCGGCGGGATTTTTTTCTTTGCCGAAGAGCCGTTGAAACGCCTGCTCTCGCTGCGGCTGTATCGATGTCCGTACTACGACACGATGAAGCCGTGGGAGCGGCGGTTATACGACTGGGGGCTGCTCGGATACATCGTCCGCGATGTGATCGGCGCGCATCAGGAAGAAAGTTTCGGCATCCGCCAGAATCACACGATGGGTCTGAAGGATTGGCACGCGCTGGTGCAGAAATATTTCGTCGCGCAGGAATATGAGGTTTTCGTTCCGGAGCGCGGCTGGGGTGAGCGAATCATGAAGCGCGCGGCGATACGCCTGGATCCGCACCGCTCCGAATGGCGCGCCGCACGACTGCTGGGAGGGACGCTCGCCGCGATCTGTAAGAAAGCAGGGACACGACCACCCACGCGGTCGATTGAGAATTTCGAAATTTTCCTGCGCTGTCCGAATTGCCACGGGTCGCTGGAGCGCGATGCGTCCGAGACTTTACGGTGCGCGTGCGGATATGAGGCCGAAAACGAGGGCGGCGTCTACAACCTGCTGCCGTCGGCCGAGCGAAGCGAACTCTACCCGGGCGAACGCGACGACATCATCGATTTTTCGCTGCCCAGTCATTCGGCGCATCTGATCGAAGGCTGGTACGACCTGGAGGGCGTTTACGGCAACAAGTATCGCTGGATCGGCGAACGGGCCGTCGCGCGCCTGGGTCGCGTCAACGGAGGTCCGCAGCAACTGCGCATCCGGTGTCACGCGTCGCCGCAGGGAGTTCCCGGCGAAGTGCGCGCGATCGTGAACGGGAAGCTTCTGGAAACCTGGAAGCTGGACCGCACCGGTCTGTTCATCCTGGAGGCCGAGGTTCCGGACGCGGCGGAATACGTCATCGAACTGCGCGCGTCCCCGGCCTGGACGGTCCCGACCGACGATCGGACCTTTACCGTGAACGTCAGCCAGATCCGCCTGGTCCCCCGCGCGTGATCAATTGGTGATGTCGTGCGTGTGGGACTCCTCACGCAGCGGAAGATAAAGCTTGTACCACCACTGCTGCGCCGGGCTATCGGTGTACTTCTTCAGCGCGTCCTCGCTTTCGAACTCCATGACGATCGCCTGTTTGTAGCCTTCCTGGCCCTGATATTTGAGGTTCTTGGTCCACACGTGCTTGATTCCAGGATATTTCGCGGGAAGCTGGTGCGCCCCTTCGACGGCGGCCTTGATCTGTTCCGGCGTCGCGTCGTCCTTCCACTTCACATTGATGATATGGATCACGGACTTGGGAGCGGACTGCGCCGCTGCGATTGCTGCAAGCGTAAAGAGACAGAGAATGATCGTAAGGATGCGTTTCATCACTTTATTATTGCGTTTTCCGGGAACCGTCCACCGTGGAGTTGCGTAAACTATCGCTAAGGAGCGGATTATGCGACTCTTGACCGGCGTGTGTCTGGGCCTGGGGATTTTCAGTCTGGCCGCCTGCGATGAATTCGATATCGGCGGGTTCTCGGATCGCTATCGTGAAGATTTTCATTTCAGTTATCCGCTCAACGCGGGCGGGAGCCTGCAGATCGATAACGCGAACGGGTCGGTGGAGATCGTCGGGTGGGACAAGAACACCATTGAGATCGACGGCACGAAATACGCGGGTTCGGAAGATCGCCTGAAGGAAATCAAGATCGACGTGGTTCCGTCGCCAAGTTCGGTTTCGATCCGCACGATTCCGCCGGTGCCGCGGATGGGGAATTTCGGGGCTCGCTATGTGATTCACGTGCCGCGCAAAGTGGAGTTGCAGAACATCGTCAGCTCGAACGGCGCGATTCGAGTCGAGACGATCGAGGGACACACCCGGCT
>JAIQFJ010000441.1 GCA_020073325.1 Terriglobia bacterium
CGAATTGATCCAGGCGAACGAATTTTGCGTCGCGCCCGCGCCGGGGCGCTGCTTTTCGAGGATCGTGACGCGCGCGCCGCGCCGCGCGAGGTGGTACGCGATCGACGCGCCGATGATCCCCGCTCCGGCGATCACCACGCGGTCCGATTTCGCGAATCCCCGGACCAGCGAGGCTGTCAGAAGTCCGGTGAAGGTGCGGCGGCGCATGGGGTGATTATAATCTCCCGGCGCTTCATGCTTTGCAATATCATTGAAAGAACTATGCTCGCTCCAATTCTGTTTCTCTTTCTTGCACAGCAGAACCCGGCGGGACGCGGCCAGGCGCAAGCTCAGGCTCAGCCCCAGGCTCCCGCGCCCGCAGCGACTCCTGCTCCCGCTCCCCCGGCTCAAGGCCGCAGCGGCCGCGGCGGCGTTGCCGGCCCCGGTCCCGCGATCGGCGGCGTCATCGACGAAACTCCGGTCGTCACACATCACTCGATCAACGTGGACGGCAAGACCATCAACTATACGGCGACCGTCGGCGAGATGCCGCTGAAAACTTCGTCGGGCGACACCGAGGCGCACATCTTCTATATGGCCTACACGCTCGATGGCGCGGAGCCGGGAAAGCGTCCGCTGACGTTCTCCTTCAACGGCGGCCCGGGATCGGCCTCGATGTGGGTCCACATGGGAGGCATGGGACCGCGTTCGCCCAAACTGATGCCGAACGGCAGCATGCCGCCTCCGCCGTATCAGATGAAGGACAACCAGGACACGTGGCTCGGCGATACGGACCTGGTGTTTATCGATCCAGTGGGCACGGGCTATAGCCGCGCCCGAACGGTGGAGATCGCGCGCCGCATGAACAGCGTTTCGGGCGACATCCAGTCGGTGGGCGAATTCATGCGCATGTACATTACGCGCAATGCGCGCCAGCGTTCGCCGCTGTTCATCGCGGGCGAAAGCTACGGGACGTTCCGCACGGCGGGTCTGGCCGGATACCTGATCGAGCGCGGCATCGCCTTCAACGGCGTCGTGCTGATCGGCACCACGCTGAACCTCGAAACCATCTGGAGCCGCAGCGACGATCTGGTCTATCAGCTCGAATTTCCCACCTATGCAAACGACGCGTATTATCACAAGAAAGTCGCGCCGGATCTATTGAAGAAAGACTTCAACACGTTCCGCAAGGAAGCCGAAACGTTCGCGATGACCGAATACGCGGCGGCGCTCGCCAAGGGCGACGCGCTCACGCCGGCCGAGCGCAAGGCGATCATCGACAAACTGGTTCGCTACACCGGGCTCGACGCGAAATATATCGACGAGAGCAACCTGCGCTGGGACGTCAGCCACTTCACACGCCAGCTTCTGCGGCCCGAGCACGAAACGATCGGACGCTACGACGGCCGTCTGCACGGACCTTCGTCGCTCAATACCGGCGAAACCAGCGAGTACGATCCGTCCAGCTCGCTGATCACGCCTCCGTTCACGGCGATCTTCACGGACTACATCCGCAATGAGCTGGGCTGGAAGACGGACATGTTCTACTATCCGTCGGGCGGCGTGCAGCCGTGGGATTACCAGGTGCAGAACGGCTTCGGCGACACGACGTCGCTGCTGCACAACGCCATGGTGAAGAATCCGTACATGAAGGTGATGGTGGCCGCGGGCTATTACGATCTCGCGACCCCGTATTACGCCGTCGAGTACACGTTCAACCACATGGGCCTGAGTCCTGAGATGCACAAGAATGTCACTTGGGATTTCTACCCGGCGGGGCACATGCTGTACATCGATAGCGATTCGCACGCCAAGATGAAGAAGGATTTCCGCGACTTCCTGAGCGCTTCGCTTCCGAAGGACATTCAGTAATCGCCGATACGCGCTCCGTTTCCGCCCGGCGGCGGCGGAGCGCGATTCTTTCCTGTCAGACCCTCATGATGACCACTACCCACGTCCACGACATCGCCCAAGGCTCGCCCGGCGCGCGCATTCCGGTCGAGCTGGATTTCTTCATCTCCGGGCACGGCTGGCGCGAAGTGGGCCGGGGCGTGACGAACGAACAAGGGTTCATTCACGACTTCGGCGAGCCGCCCGCGCAGGGGATCTACCGCTTGATGTTCGACGTGGCGTCTTACAATCCGCGCTCGTTTTTCCCGTCGATCGCCGCGACATTCGAAGTGCGCGACCCGCAGGAGCATTTCCACATCGCGCTGCTGCTCAGCCCGTTCGGTTACTCGATCCATCTGGGCGCATAACGTGACGCTGCGCGTGAAGGTGATCCCGCGAAGCGCGAAAAGCGAAATCGTGGGGGAACTCGCCGACGGGACGCTCAAGGTGAAGATCGCCGCGCCGCCCGAAAAGGGTAAGGCCAACGACGCGCTGATCGCGTTTCTGGCGGCGCATTATCAGGTTCCGCGCGGCGCGATCGAAATTCTGAGCGGCCACGGGACGCCGTTAAAGCTGGTCCGGATCAACCTGCCCGGCGAGTCAACCCGTCGCGCCACTCGATAAACCGCGCCAGCCTTCGCGAGGCCCAGCCGGCGCGCCTATCCGTCGCGAAGTGCCTGCGGACAGGCAAGTTGCACACGATTGCGACAATCAGGACCAGCAACGGAGGGTCGCGCAGAACAACTTTCATCCGCGCCGTTAGAGTCGATTCACGGGAAGTTCGTTTCGGCGCGGGGAACAAACGGCGAGCGGGTCTCGTATCCTAAATACGTACACGTGTATCAACGCGCCTCATTCATCGAAGCCGCCCGCGTCGCGATGGACTCGCTGCGCGGCAGCAAACTCCGCAGCTTCCTGACTCTGCTCGGCATTATTCTTTCCACCACCACGCTGATCTCGGTGATGAGCGTCATCCACGGCATGGACGTTTTCATCGCCAACACCGCCTCCAGCATGGGCAATGACGGATTCCGCGTATTGCGGGTCGCCTTCATGGGACGTCCCGATCCCAAGGCGTTTCTCGAAGCCATTCGCCGCAATCCTGAGCTGACGCGCGACGAATACGCGTTCGTCAAAGAACACGCGACCCTGGTTCGCGACGTTGCGATTCAGGCGCAGCGCGGCGGAAAGCTCAGCTACCACGGCGACCTGGTCGACGGAGCCATCATCATGGGCGCCAGTCCCAATGCGCTCGGCATGTCGAACACGCAGGTGGAACTCGGCCGCATGTACACCGAAACCGAGGATCAGAAGCACATGGCCGTGGTCTTCATCGGCGCCGATTACAAGGAACGCTTTTTCCCGAGTGCGGATCCCCTGGGCAAGACGATTCAGATCGACGGACGGCCGTTCGAAGTGGTGGGGGTCGCCAAAACGAAGGGCAGCGTGTTCGGGCAATCGCAGGACAACTTCGTCGCGGTTCCCGACGAGACGTACTTCAAAATGTACGGCGCGATGAAGGGCATCAGCTACAATTTTTCCGCGCTACAGCGCGACCGCCTGACGGAAGCGCAGGACGAGATCACCGCCCTGATGCGCGCCTTTCGCCACCTGCGGCCGAACCAGACTGACAATTTTTCCATTATGTCATCGGATTCCCTGGTCTCAGCGTGGGACCAGTTGACGGGCGCAATCGCGGCCGCCGCGGTGGGAATCGTCAGCGTGTTTATGGTGGTGGGCGGAGTGGTGATCATGAACATCATGCTCGCCGTGGTCAGCGAGCGCACGCGCGAGATCGGAGTACGAAAATCGGTGGGCGCGCGGTATCAGGACATTTTGAACCAGTTTCTGGTGGAATCGTCGATGCTGGCGGGGTGCGGAGGATTGATCGGCGTCAGCATTTCCTGGATGGTGGCGCTGCTGGTGCGAAATTTCACACCGGTGCCGATGGTTTTGCCGCTGAACGCGGTGGTGCTGGGAGTGGTGTTGTCGGCGGCGGTCGGATTATTTTTCGGAATCTATCCCGCCAGGCGCGCGGCCAAGCTCGACCCGATTGTCGCGCTGCGATCGGAGACGTCATAGATGGCGACCCGCTTTGTGTTTGGCCGCTCCCTTCGGTCGCGGTTCACCAGCACAACCGAACCGCGACCACAGGGAGCGGCGGTTCGCCGGCCGTTGCTTGAGGACCCCGAATGAAACTCCTCGTCTCCGTCATCGGCCTCGCCCTCGCGACGCTTCGTGAAAATAAAGTCCGGTCGTTCCTCACCGTGCTCGGCGTCATCATCGGGACCGGAACCATCATCGCCGTCGGATCGATTCTCGCGGGACTCGACGGAGCCGTCACCGGCGTGATCCGCAGCATGGGGACCAACACCGCGGTCGTCTTCAAAATGCGCATGGGCCCGAATTTCGGCGCACGCACCGCCGAAGAGCGCAACCGCAAGCCGCTGACCTACGAAAACGCCGCCGCGATCGAGGAGCGCTGTCCTTCAGTGGAACATGTCAGTCCTTATTTGTTCCCGAGCTTCAACGGACGCGTCCGCTACAAAGGCAACGATTATTTCGGCCCCAACATCGGCGGCACCGATGACGGTTATCTGAACAGCGGACAGGCCGACATGAAGACCGGTCGCTTTTTCACGGATACCGAGAATCTGCATCACATGCCGGTCGCGGTCATCGGCGAGGACGTCTACAAAGCGCTGTTCGGGGCCGAGGATGCGGTCGGCAAGACGATCAGCGTCGCGGGAGCCGAGGTGGAAGTGATCGGCGTGATGAATCGTCCCGCGACGTCGCTTCCGGGACAGGACGACAGCCGCATTCTGATGCCGTATTTCACCATGCACAAGCTGTTTCCCTCGGCCCAGGAGAACATGCTGGTGGTGGCCGCGAAACCCGGCCTGCTTCCCGCCGCGATCGATGAAGTGCGCGTTGTCCTGCGCCAGGAACGGCGCGTCCCGCTGGCCGCGCCCGACAATTTCTTCATCTCGACGGCCGACCAGATGGTGGAGCAGTTCCGTTCCGTCACGGCGATGGTGACGCTGGTGATGGTGGTGCTCAGTTCGATCGGATTGCTGGTCGGCGGCATCGGGGTGATGAACATCATGCTGGTTTCGGTGACCGAACGGACGCGCGAAATCGGGGTGCGCAAAGCGATCGGCGCGCGGCGCAGCGACATCATCATTCAGTTCCTCACCGAGGCGGTCGTGCTTACGGGGCTCGGCGGACTGGTCGGCATGATGTTCGGATGGCTGGTCTCGCGCGCCAGTCATTTCGCGTTTCCCTCGCTGCCGACCATGGTGCCGATGTGGGCCGCCGGACTGGGGATCGTCGTATCGGTCGGCATCGGACTCTTCTTCGGCATCTGGCCGGCCAGCAAAGCGGCTCGACTCGATCCGGTCGAAGCGCTGCGCTACGAAT
>JAIQFJ010000442.1 GCA_020073325.1 Terriglobia bacterium
GTTCCCGCACAGATCCGGCCGGTTGAGCCGGAACCACTCCATTCTCCGCCGGAATCCAGCGAGCTGATCGATTACCTGCGGCTCGATGGTATCCACCGCAAACAATGGGATCAACCCGACCATCGATCGCACCTTCATGGGAATCGATTGCCCGTTCGGCAGGCGCAAGCGGTCGTAGAAAAACCCGTCCGTCTCATCCCACAGCCCGCCATCTCCGATCCCGTTCATCGCTGCGGCGATGTACAGGAAATGTTCGAAGAACTTGCTGGCCACGTCCTCGTAAATCCGGTTGACCTTGCTCGCCAGCTCCAGCGCGATCTTCAGCATGTTCAGGCAATACATCGCCATCCAACTGGTGCCGTCCGATTGTTCCAGAAAGCCGCCTGTCGGCAGCGGCTGGCTGCGGTCGAACAACCCGATATTGTCGAGTCCCAGAAATCCGCCCTCGAAAATGTTGTTCCCCTCGGAGTCCTTGCGATTCACCCACCAGGTGAAATTCATCATCAGCTTGTGGAATACGCGCTCCAGAAATCCGTAGTCCGGCACTCCGGTCAGCTTCCGGTCAATCTGAAACACGCGCCAGCAAGCCCACGCATGCACCGGAGGATTCACGTCGCCGAACGCCCATTCGTACGCCGGCACCTGTCCGTTGGGATGCGTGTACCACTCGCGCAAAAACAATCCGAGCTGCCCCTTGGCGTAATCCGGATCCACCAGCGCCATGGGGATCATGTGGAACGCCAGGTCCCACGCCGCGTACCACGGATATTCCCACGTGTCCGGCATCGAGATCACGTCGTCGTTGAACAGATGGACCCAATCCGAATTGCGCCCGTGCTGTCGCGACGCCGGTGGAGGCGGCTGCGCCGGGTCGCCCTTCAGCCAGTCCTCAATCACGAAGTGATAAAACTGTTTCGACCACAGCAGCCCCGCGAACGCCTGCCGCTCGATTCTCTGTGCGTCGTCCGAAAGATGCGCACAGAAGGTGTAGAAGTCGTCGGCCTCTTCGATGCGGCGCGAAAACATGCCGTCCATGTCATGCACCAGCCTCGACGGCTCGGTTTTTTCGAACAGCCGCATGTGCACTACGCGCGTCTCGCCCGGCGCCAGATCGAACCGGTACCACGCAGCGGCCTTGGTTCCATGCTGCTCCGGATTCACCGCATCCTCGCGCCCGCGAATCACGCGTTCGTGAAACGAATCCTTCGCGTAGCGGCCGTCGCCGAAGGACCACAGCGCGCGCGTATTCGAATCGTTCTCGGCGAACAGCAGCGTCGCGTCGCCTTCAACCTCCAGTCGGTACGAGCCGAGCGCCGCATGTTCGACGTCGATCCCGCCGTTCGACGCCGCGAGCGAGGGCCGCTCGGATCCGTTCCACGACCATGTATTTCGAAACCACAACTGCGGCAGCAGATGCAGCGGAGCAGGATCCGGCCCGCGATTCGTGGCCGTGATGCGGATCAGAATGTCGTTCGCGTCCGCCTTGGCGTATTCGACAAAAATATCGAAGTAGCGATCCTCGTCAAAAACACCGGTGTCGATCAACTCATATTCCTGCTCCCCGCGCGACCGCGCGCGGTTTTCGTCCAGCAGTTGACGATACGGAAACCGCGCCTGTGGATACTTGTACAGCGCCTTCATGTAGGAATGCGTCGGCGTCGAATCGAGGAAGTAATACAGCTCCTTCACGTCCTCGCCGTGATTCCCCTGGTTGAGGGTGAGCCCGTAGAATCGCTCTTTGAGGATCGGATCGCGTCCGTTCCAGAACGCGGGCGCGAAACACAATCGCTGATGATTGTCGCTGATGCCGAAGATTCCGTCCTCTCCCCAGCGATACGCGCGCAGATGCGCGTGCTCGAACGGAAAATATTCCCATGCGTTCCCGTGCGGACTGTAATCTTCGCGGACGGTGCCCCACTGCCGGTCCGAAAGATAGGGCCCCCAGCGCTTCCAATGCTGCTCGCGACGAGTTGCTTCGATCAGCCTGCGCTGTTCAGCGTTCATGAGTGCCCAAGCCAGCGAAGTACCCCATCAAACACAAGGTCGAATTGGCGTTTGTGAAGGGTACCGAGTCGTCGGATCGCCCGAACATGGGGATATGTCGCAATACTCTGAACCAGGAAAGCACCCGGTTTTAGGAACGGCGAGTGAACGACAATCTCGTATCGGGACCCTCTCAAACTCGTCGTGTGCGGAACAATCGTCACCAAAGCGCGATCAACGTCCCCGTAAGCCGTGCTGACAATTAAGGCTGGGCGGACTTTTTCCGCCATGCCAAGATCGAACAGCCACACCTCACCGCGCGTTGGCGTCATTCTCTTCGGCGTCGAGCATGGTTAGCAGATCGTCGGCGGCGCGCGCTGTTTCCTCGTCGTCGAGAGGCCCGGAGTCGAACGGAATCGCGCGGCGGAGAAGTTCTGCCGTGACGATTCGTTTCTCGTCCTCGGGAAGGGCATCAAATGCTTCGAGGAGTTGCATCGCGTGCAGACTCATAGATCCAGCGTAGCGCGACTCGGCGCGAATCTGCGAGGCTCCTCGACCGTCTTTCGCCAACTCGGTCCGCGCTCGCTCGCGGGATCTCTGCACAACAAGTCGCGGGCCGTCTGTTCGATTGGATTTCTTACCAAGTTCAAAAATGCCTGAGCGCTTCCCGCGTGGACGAAAAATCACGTTGGAGGATAGGATCTGATGCAGGGTTTTTTCGTCTCGGCGGTCGTCACCACTCCCTACCCATCCCTTCTTCTTGATCAGCCTGAGGAGTTCCTTATAATGCAGCGCACCCCGCGTCCGAAGATAGTATTCAGCCAGTTCTGACGTATTTTGGTTGATCTTGGGCTTCGAGAGAAGCTTTACGTGTGGTTCCTTTTGCATTATGGCTCAATCATAAGACGAAGTCGACGTTTCTGTCCAGTCTGGACGGTCCAGCGCCGAGACCAACGGAGCCTTTGCTGTCAAGGAGCGCTACTTCTTTTCCGCGCCGATTCCCATGCGAGCCAGAAAACCCGTGTCGAGTTTCCCCGCGATAAAATCCGGATTCGCCAGAATCTTCAGGTGCAGCGGAATCGACGTGTAGATTCCCTCGACCACGAACATCCCCAGCGCACGATTCATTCGCGCGATTGCTTCGCTCCGGTCCGATCCATAGGCGATCAGTTTGGCCACCAGCGAATCGTAATACGGCGGAATCACGCCGTCCTGATACGCCGCCGTATCGATGCGGACCCCGCCGCCGCCCGGCAGATTCAGTCCCGTAATTCGCCCCGGCGATGGCGTGAACGTCTCCGGATGTTCCGCATTGATGCGGCATTCGATCGCGTGACCGCGCAGTTCGACTTTCTTCGGCAGAATCGACGACAACGGCTCACCCGCTGCAATCCGGATCTGCGCCTTCACCAGATCGATCCCCGTGACCATCTCCGTCACTGGATGCTCCACCTGAATGCGCGCGTTGACTTCGATGAAATACAGGTTGCCGTTCTGATCCATCAGGAACTCGACCGTTCCCGCGTTGGTATAGCCGATCCCCTTCAGCGCGACCCGCAGGTTCCCCGAAATGCGCTCACGCAATTCCGAAGTCACCGCCGTCGAGGGCGATTCTTCAATCAGCTTCTGATGCCGCCGCTGGATGGAGCATTCGCGCTCGCCCAATATTTCGACGTTGCCGTGCTCGTCGGCAATCACCTGAAATTCGATGTGCCGCGGATTCTCCACCAGCTTTTCCATGTACATGTCGCCGCATGAAAAAGCCGCCGCCGCTTCCGCCTGCGCCTGCGCCAGCAGCGGACCCAACTGATCCGGATCGCGCACCACGCGCATTCCGCGACCGCCGCCGCCCGCCGATGCCTTCAGCATCACCGGATAGCCGATCTGTTCCGCCAGCCCCTGCGCCTCGTCCAGGCCCTTCAGCACGCCTTTCGATCCGGGAAGAATCGGCACGCCGGCTTCGTCCATCGCCGTGCGCGCGATCTGCTTCAGCCCCATCCGCCGGATCACGTCCGGCCTGGGACCGATGAATTTCAAATGGCTGGTCTCGCACACTTCGGCGAAATCGGCGTTTTCGGAGAGAAATCCGTAGCCCGGATGCACCGCGTCGGCATTGGTGATCTCCGCCGCGCTGATCACCGAGGGAATGTCGAGATAGCTCCGCGCGCTTTTCGCCGGACCGATGCAGATCGCCGTGTCCGCGAAGCGCACATGCAGGCTGTTGCGATCCGCTTCCGAATAAACCGCGACCGTCTTGATCCCGAGTTCCTTGCACGCGCAGATCACGCGCAGCGCGATTTCGCCGCGATTGGCGATGAGAATTTTTTCAAACATTTTGGGGTGTGTTCGTAAAAGCGTTATCCGCAATCATCGCGGCCGGATCGCGAACAGCGCCTCGCCGTACTCCACCGCGCGGCCGTTTTCAACCAGCTTCGCCGCCACGATGCCCGACACCTCGGACTCGATTTCGTTCATCAATTTCATCGACTCGATGATGCACAGCACCTGCCCCGGCTCCACCGAGTCCCCCACTTTGACGAACGACGCAGACCCTGGCGCGGGCGATTCGTAGAACGTCCCCACGATCGGCGACTTCACCAGCACATGTCCCGAATCCGGCTCCGGAGCCTTCGTCACCACGTTCGCTGGAGCCGCCGGAGCCGCGGCAACCGGCGCGGCCACCGGCGCCGTGGCAATCACTGGAGCGGCGGCCACAGGCACGACGATCTCCTGATTCGTCCCGGAGCGCCGCACGCGCAGGCGATTTTCGCCGCGCTGCAGTTCCAGCTCCGCCACGCCGCTTTCATTGAAAATTCGCAGCAGTTCTTTGATCTCTTCGATAGTCATCTAAATTTTGAACAGTTCTTTCGGAGTAGGCGTCAGCACTTCACAGCCGTTGTCAGTCACCAGCACCGTATCTTCGATCCGCACCCCGGCGAAACCCTCGATGTAAGCTCCCGGCTCGATGGTGATCACCATGCCCGCGCGCAGAATCGTCTTTTCCTTCTTCGCGACCCGGGGCGGTTCATGAATCTCCAGGCCGAGCCCGTGACCGGTGGAGTGCACAAACATCCGGTCCAGCTTATGTTTCCGCAAAACGCTGCGAGCCGCACGATCTACGTTGGCCGCCGGAATCCCCGCCTTCACCGAATCGATGGAAGCAAGCTGCGCCTCCGCGACGGCGTTGTAAAGATCGCGCACGCGTTTCGACGGCGATCCCGTCGAAAGCACGCGGGTCATATCACTGGCGTAGCCATCGACGCTCGCGCCCATGTCTATTAATAATAGTTCATTTTCCC
>JAIQFJ010000443.1 GCA_020073325.1 Terriglobia bacterium
GCGCTGCCGCGGTGGCATTCGTCCACGATGATCAGGTCGAAGAAATCCGGCGCGTACTCGCGGTAGAGACCGGGCCGGTTTTCGTCCTTGGCGATGGCCTGGTAGATGGCAAAGTACATCTCCCGGCTCTTATTGGCAATGCCGTTCTCTATCTTCCAGCGGGCGTCGTCGAAGGGCGTGAACGTCTTATCCTTTGGGTCGTCAATCAGAATGTTGCGGTCGGCCAGGTACAGGACGCGCGGCCTCCGGTATTCCTTCCGGGGATCGCGATTCCAGCGTGATGACCAGAGCTTCCAGCAGATTTGGAACGCGACGACGGTCTTGCCGGTGCCTGTTGCCATGGTGAGCAACACGCGCTTTTGACCCTGCAAGATCGCCTGGATCGCGCGGTTAATTGCGATCTCCTGGTAATAGCGCGGCGACTTGCCGCTCTGGTGGTAGGCCGGCGTGAGCAGCCGGTCTGCGGTCTGCTCGGACAGCCCGTTGCCAGCAAGCAGACGGCGCCACAGTTCGTCGGGCGCCGGGAAGTCGGGAATGGTGCGCTCGCTGCCCTCGACGAAATCGAACTCGACGATCTCGTGACCGTTCGTAGCGTAAGCGAACTTCAGCCCGAGAATCTCAGCGTAGTCCTTGGCTTGCTGCAGGCCATCGGCGGCGGAACAGTATGAAGCCTTCGCCTCCACCACGGCGATGCTTAGATCGGGACGGTACCGCAGCAGGTAGTCCGCTCGTTTGCCGGGGCGCCGGTGCCCCTTGCTTCCGGCGGCGATGATCCGCCCGTCAGTGAATGTTACCTGCTCGTTAAGACGATGAGGATCCGTGTCCCACCCAGCGGCCTGGAGCTTAGGAACGACGAACTTCCGGCATGTGTCGGCTTCATTGGGCATGAGGCGCCTAAAGTAAAGGATCGCACTGTTTCGAATAAGCCTTTCTATCAGTATTGGTTACCGCGCTGCAACCAGCGTTCTGCTGTGTGCGGTGACCCAAGCCCAGGAATGTTCACGAGATGTCGGAAGGTGCTACCTCCGTCCGGACCCTACATCTCCCTCTCCAAACTGTTGGCTTGAGGGCTTTCCGAGTAGATCCTTCCAGAGTTTTCGCTGTCGGCTCCATCCGACGACCGCTGTTACGTGGCGGAGACCACGCTCTGGCACGGCTTCTGCAGCAAGGGGCGACGGGATTAGAAGCTCCTCTTGAATGTCCGGCGCGAGGTTGAGCAAGTTCATGATTTGCGTAATGCGGGCCCGCGAGACATAGCCGAGCCGGGCAAGATCTGCGTAGTCGCGAACCTCGCCCCGGTCGACCATATCCTGGAACTTGATGGCGAGGGCCATCAAGCGAGCGAGTCGCGGGAGGCGCGGCGGGTCGGGCACCGTGGGCTCGGCCGGTCCGCCACGCCGGCCACCCTTGCGGCCCTTCGCTGGCGCAATGGTGATTTCAAGCTGGAGGGTCTGGTCGTCGGTCTTCATCGGACTGCCTCCTTCTGAATCAATTCCTTCACTCCCGCTGACTTGAAGCTCACCGTGACTTTGCCGGTGCGGCCGTCGTAGCCGACCTTCTCAACGATCTGGCGTAGGAGGGTCCGCTGCTCTCCGAGGTTCATGGCCTTCCACACGTCCTCAAAGGACTCCATCGTGCGGCGTAGCTCCTTCTCGTCGATCCGCTGCTTCTCACGCCGCAGAATCTCCTTGCGAAGCTCCCCTGCGCGCGTTTCCCCTGCTGCAAGTTGCTCCCGGATCTCGGCCAACCGAGCAGCCTCCGGATTTCGGAGCCTGGCGATCTGGGACTTCAGATTCTTGACGCGGCCGTTCGCTGTGTTCAGCTCCTCGCGCAAACCGGCAAGGATCTCCGCAAGACGCTGCCGTGCCGCGCGCGCTGTCTCGGTCAGCACGTCCGGATGGACGCCGACGCGCGCCGAATACTCTCGACGACCGCGTCCTCGACCGACGGCGCGGACACCGCTCGCGACGTGCAGTAGCCTTCCAGCTTCTGCTGCGACCGGTAGCAGACGTAGTAGCGGTAGCGCCGCGCCTTGTTGGCCGAGTACGTCGAATACATGCCCGAGCCGCAGCACGAGCAGTAGATCATCCCGCGCAGCAGCGCGTCCATCTTGACGCGGTGTGGATTGCCGGGCGTCCACGCGTTCTCCTTGAGCCGTACCTGGGCCAGATCGAAGGTAGGCTGGTCGATGATGGCCTCGTGTTCACCCGGGAAGATCTCGTCGCCGACCTTCACCTGCCCGGTATAGAGGATGTTGCCAAGCAGCTTGTAAATGTGGCATCGGCGTAGGGGGCTGCCGCCATAGAGTTTACCCTCCTGCGTCGTCCATTGCTTGTTTCGCCAGCCCAGCGTGTCGAACCGTTGGACTATCTTCAGGACCGGCGTGCCTTCCAGATAGAGACGGAACATCTCGCGGATGCGCTCAGCCTCCTCGGGATTGACGGTCAATTTTCCGCCCCGCGAGTCAAGGTCGTAACCCAAGAGGATGTGCCCACCAGTCCACTTGCCCTTCCTCCGCGCGGCAACCTGCTTGTCGCGCGTGCGCTCGGAAATGATCTCGCGCTCGAACTGGGCGAATGACAGCAGGATGTTAAGCGTCAGTCGCCCCAGGGAGGAGTTCGTGTTGAACTGCTGCGTGATGGAAACGAAGCAGACGCCGTGCTTCTCGAACAGCTCCATCATCCTCCCGAAGTCGATCAGCGAACGGCTGAGACGGTCAACCTTGTAAACGACCACGCAATCGACCTTGCCTGCTTCGATGTCGGCCAGCAGTTGCTTCACGCCGGGCCGTTCGATGTTCGCACCTGTATATCCGCCGTCGCTGTACTGCGTGGGCAACGCGACCCAGCCCTCGTGTCGCTGGCTGAGGATGTAAGCTTCGGACGCCTCTCTCTGGGCGTCGAGCGAGTTGAATTCCTGAGCCAGCCCCTCCTCGGTCGATTTTCGCGTGTAAATCGCGCAGCGCACGGGCTTCGGCGGGGACACATTCTTATTCGTGGCTGCCATGTTTCCTCCCCGGCTTCCCGCCGAGCCCGAAAAACGCGAACCCGTTCCACGGCGTGCCCGTGGCTTCGCGCACAGCGGAACTCAGGGAACGGTGGATGTGGCCGCGGTACTCGAAGCCGTCTTCCCGGACGCGAACGACGACATCCTTTCCCCGGTAGCGTCGCACCAGCTCGGTGCCGGCCATCGGGAGCCGCGGGTCCTCGGTCGGCGCGACACTTGTCTCAAGCGTGCGGCTTTCGTCCAGGTCCACTTTCAGGAAGTTCTTGGGGGCCCGGATGCGGACGTCAGCGTCGTTGGCGATCTCCAGTGCGCGTCGGCGCGCGCGTTCCGAGAGGCCGCCCTCGGCGTTAGCCTGGATACGCCAGGCGATGCGCCGGAAGAGGAACTGCTTGTGGCCCGACCGGGTCGCTTCGCCGAAGACCTCTCGGTACTTGCCCTTGAGCTGGCCGACTGTCATGTGGCGAAGGCTCTCGATCTGTTCCCGGAGGGCAGTCGAGCTAATCGTCTCTGTTCTCATGGTGTTAACCTCCCGTCACATGACTCACTCTTTGTCTCGGGACAGTCAACTTCGCGCGGCGAAGGTTCAGGGAAGCGCAAGCGCACGTAGGCGGCGGCAAGGATGGCGGCAATTTGGCGGATTGCCTCGGCGCGATCAGCATCGCGTTCGTTCATGAGCGGTCTCCTTGGAGGCCACCCACGACGATGTCCGCTTTGCGGTCGACGCGCCGTCTGGTGGGATTATCGACGCGAGTCCTTTCCGCGTCCGTTCACTATATACGCAGGGAACGTGGAAGATGTCTCACTCGGGGTCGGCGATTGTGCGCGAGCGTTAACAAACCCGGAGAGACGGAACCAGAGACGCAGAGAACGGGTGCGAAGCAGGAGTGGAACCGAGGCAGAGTTGGCGGGCCGACTGCGGTGGGCTCGAACGGAGAGACGAACAAAGACGGAAGTTCTTCGAAAGACTACGGATACGCGCAGGTCGCCGGCGTCAACTAACAGGCAGGCAAATCGGTGGAGGGAAAGTTTTGGCTCCTCAGGTAGGATTCGAACCTACAACCCTTCGGTTAACAGCCGAATGCTCTACCGTTGAGCTACTGAGGAGCAACACTGGCGGGCTCCTTTAATTACAACAGAGCCGGCCGCGCGTGTCAATCTTGCTAGAGAAGTCCCTTCGCGAAGCCTCCGTCGATGGCGATCGATTGGCCCGTGATGTAGGTTGCCCGTTCGGAGCACAAGAACACCACCGCGTCGGCGAACTCGTCGGGACGCGCCAGACGTCGCAACGGGATCTGCGATGTCCATCGCTTTTCGATCTCCGCTTCCGGCACGCCTGACGATTTCGCCAGCGTTGACGAAAGCTCGCCCAGCCGGTCGGTCGCCGTATAGCCGGGGCACACGTTGTTCACCAGCACATTAAAGGGACCGTATTCGTTCGCAAGCGTCTTCACCAATCCGGCTACCGCCGCGCGCACGGAATTCGAAAGGATCAGATTGTCCACCGGCTGCTTCACCGTCAGCGACGTGATCGCGATCAGCCGTCCCCAACCCTGGTCGCGCATGCCCGGAAGCACCTCACGCGCGAAGAACACCGTGCTCATCAGGTTCAAATCGACGGCGCGGCGCCAATCGGCGACCGTCGTCGCGTCGAACGGCTTCGCCGGAGGACCGCCCGCGTTCGTGACGCAGATGTCGATCCTGCCGAACCGCTCGATGGTCTGCTGCACCAGCAGCCGCACCTGATCTTCCTGCGTCACGTCGGTGGCGGTGGCGAAAACTTCGGCGCCCGTTTCCCTGCGAATCGCCTCGGCCGCCGCCTCGACGGCTTTCGCGTCGCGCGAGCAGAGCGCCAGTTTGACTCCCTCGCGCGCCAGTCCGAAGGCGACCGCTTTTCCCAACCCCTGGCTGGACGCCGCCACCAGCGCGACGCGATCCTTCAATCCAAGATCCATCAGTGCTTCTCGCTTTCGCCGCGGCGCAGATAGGAATCGTCTTTCGCCAGCCAGTCATGCCGGATGGGCGAAAAAATGTCGATATCGAGCGTGTCCTCGAGCGCCACCGCGCGATGCGGAACGTTCGAAGGAATCGTCAGCGTCTCGCCTGCGCGCACGATCACTTCGCGGCCTTCGAGTTCGAACTTGAGCGCGCCTTCCATGATCCAGGTGATCTGTTCGCTTTCGTGGTGATGCTCCGGCACCACCGCGCCTTTTTTCAAGTAGACGTGCGCGACCATCGCTTTTTCTCCGGTCACGATTTTGCGGGAAATAAGATCGCTC
>JAIQFJ010000025.1 GCA_020073325.1 Terriglobia bacterium
CTCGCCCACCACCACTTGAGCCTCCACGTTCATCTCCCGCAGGACGGGAACAGGTTTGGGTCCGCGCACCACGATCGTGACCCGCCGCAGCGCCGCCGCCAGCCGCTCCACCGGCATGTGTTTAGCCGCGACATCGCGCAGGAACGCCAGCCCTGCGCCGGTCATGCAAATCACCAGATTGAAATCGCCCGTTTCCAGACGTTCGATGAAGCGGATCGCGTCCGCATGACCTTCGAGCGCGCGCTCCTGAACCGACGGAGCGACGAAGGCGTCGCCCTCCAGGCGGCGAATCATCGCTTCCATTTCCCGGGCGCGCCGGCTTTCGAGACTCAGAATCCGCAACCCCGCGAATGACATCTTAAGGCGGGCTATCCTCCCCGTTGGAATCGCCCCAGCACTTCAAGATATCCGAATCGGCTGTCGTTGTCCTGGCGGCTTTGCGACGGAGCTAGGGGGGCTTCAGCCCGCGCGGAGCTTAGCTCCCTTGCGCGCCCCAAGGAGGATCGCCTCGGCGCGATGCACGCGTGCCCGCCGCTCCACGTTGTATAGTAACGTGACGCTTTTCTCCAGGAGAGCCCGCTAGTTCGCGCGATGCGCACTCTTGAAACCCGCGGCCAGAGCGTCGCGATCGAGCTTCGATCCGTCGAGATACACCGCCGAAATCCGGCGCGAGTTCAGGATATTTTCGAGAGGATCGGCATCGAGCACCACAAAATCCGCGCGCATTCCGGCGGCGAGCTTCCCGCGATCTTTCAACCCCAGCAACTCCGCCGGCCGGCTGGTGGCCGCGACAATCGCCTGCTGCGGCGTCAGTCCCAACTGCACCCAACGCGCCAGCTCCAGATGCTCGCCGGATCCGAAGGTATGGCCGGGATGCACGCCGGTGTCGGTCCCCAGCACGATGCGCGCGCCGGCCGAAATCATTCGCGGAAAATTGTAGGCCAGCACCGCTTCGCGCGCGCCCGCGTTGGGCGAAGGAGGTCCACAGCTCGGCGCCAGCGGACGCCGCTGCGTAGTCGCGCGAATCTGCGCGATCACCGAATCCGGCAGCGCCTGCTCGAAGAAGGGATCGTGCTGGCACACTGCGGTCTGGTCGCCGAGCCCGATCACCGTCGCCCAATACGGCTTTTTCTCCCGAAGAAGTTCCAGATACTCGTCGTCGAGCTTTTCGTTTTGCACCAGGTGGACTAATACATC
The DNA here is from genome assembly GCA_020073325.1 of Terriglobia bacterium. GTDB lineage: Bacteria > Acidobacteriota > Terriglobia > Bryobacterales > Bryobacteraceae > Palsa-187. Next base: position 1,198 of record JAIQFJ010000025.1, read on the forward strand.
GGCGCCGGCGCGGACCACCGCTTTCTGATCGGGCAGAGTGGTCGCGTGCGCGTGGACCTTGATCCCGTGGCGGTGCGCCTCATCGATGACGGCCTGGTAAACTTCGGGCGACATCTTGGGATACGTTCCGCGGCGGTCGTCCACCCAGATTTTCACGTTCCGGATTTTCGCCTTCGCAATTTCGCGTACGACGGCGCGCGCTTCGGACGCCGTGGACACTTCGTGCACGGCATGCAGCGTGCTGGTCGCTGCGCGCAGGATTTCGTCCGGTCCTCCGTTGGGCGGCGCCATGCCGGGCATGAACAGGAATTGCGCCGCGGCCGGAAACCGTCCGGTCTGCTGTTCGCGCTGGAACTGCATCGACGGCGCGGTTGGACCGGAGCCCACCGACATCACCGCGCCGGTTCCGTAGAACGCCTCTCTCTGCACATGATCGAGCAGATTCTGCGACGTATAATTCGCCGCGCCCCAACTGGTGTACCCTTCGTAGCCGAGGTGCGCATGAACATTGATCAGCGCGGGGATCACGGTCTTGCCGCTCAGATCCACGTGCGCCGCCCCGCGAGGGACCTTGAGATCCTCGCGGCGCCCGATGGCTGCGATCCGTCCGTTCCGGACAAGGAACGCGCTGTTCTCGATGGGTGAGCTTTCGTCGCCGGCAATCAGCCGCGCGCCTTCATATACAACCGCCTGCGGCTGCCCGGCGGCAGTCATGGCGATGAAGATCGTGAGCGCCGCGCCGATCGAACGGGACGTTGTCACGAAGGCAATTGTAGCCGATCGGTGCCCGCGCTATGCCTCCAGCTTCCACAACTGATTGTCATGATGCGCGAACCCGCTGTGGCAGGCCTCGCACATCCCAACCGACCCGGGATCGCCGGCGGCGGCCGGAGCTCCGCAGTTCGGACAGTGTCCCGTGTAGCTCGGCTTGGCGCGAAAGATCCCCACCACGTGACCGATCGCGATGAGACCGGCGGTGATCATGAGTCCGGGGCCGACGATCCAGCCGATCACCGGAACCACCGACATAAACACACCGACACTAAAGATCACTACAGCCGCCAGCCCGCCGCCGGCGAACATTTCGAACCGGCCCGGGTCGGTTTTCTTCACTGTGCAGTCTATTGTCATCTCGCTCCAACGCCTCTGTTGGCGCACCTCCGGTGAGGGGACGGCAATTGAGGGACCGTGCGCAAGTCTCCATTTTTCACCGGACCGGCCGGCTGATCCGCGAAAGCGCGCAGGCCGGCGGACCGGCCGGATCGCCGTTTGGCTCAAAGCCGGTCAGTCGCGCGCGGCCCGCGGCCCGGATGCCCCGCCTCCATGAATCGCCATGAACTCCAGCCGAGGCGTGTTCATCCGCTGAACGCCGATGGTATCGCCGAACTCGACCAGCTGCTCATTCTGCGCCGTCCATTTCGGCCAGGGAACCGCGGCCGTGTCCGGATTTCCCGTATTGGCGAACGCGATCAGCGCGGCGGTCATCTTCCTGGACAAGTCGCGATCGTGGTCCGTCCACCGCCTGGTCGGGTGGATCGAATTCAACGTATCCTGCGTGCCGAACCAATAGGGAACATCGCTGGTGTGATACGCGCCGATGGTCGCGGTGTCCTGATCGGCGATTTCCACACCCGGTATATAGGGATGCACCCGCGAGTACATAAAGATGAACACGGGCGCCGACCCGCCCTTCGCCTGGGCCATCGCCCAATTCCGAGCGCCGCGCTCGACCAATCCCTCGCGCGCCGCCGTGCGACCCATCTCCTGAGCCTCGGCGTCGTTCGAAGCCGGATAGAGCTTCAGGAACTGATCCGCATCCGACGTATACAGCTTGCGCGCCGCGGCGACATAATCGGCGAGCGTCTTCGCCCTGCGCAGCTCGTTCGAGCTTTCATCGTGCGTGAATCCGACGATCGCCGGGACGTCGTTCTGTTTGTGCGCCGCGAATAATTGCGCGGGAGTCTGCGGCAGGAAGTAGCCATCGACATTCGCGCCGCCGACTCTAATCGATCCGCCGCGCGCCCCCACCTGAAATTCCTCCTGCAGCGCCAGGATACGGTCGGCCGGAACTTGCCGCATGTCGTCCAGGGATTTCGCTTTCAATGTCTCCTGAATTTTGATTCCGGTCTTCTCTGCATCGGCCAGAGCCTGGGTCTGTCCGTTGTTGCCCCACGCTCCGCCGCTCATCGCGACCACGCCCCGGAACAGGCCTTTTGCGAGCGGGCTCGCCTGCAGCAGCGAGACCGAACCCGCGCCGGCCGACTGGCCCGAGATGATCACCTTCGACGGATCGCCTCCGAACTTCGCGATATTCCGCTGGATCCACTGCAGCGCCGCGATCTGGTCGAGATAAGCGTAATTGCCCGATTGACGGTGCGTCGATTCCGCCGTCAGTTCAGGATGCGCCATGAAGCCGAACGCGCCCAGACGATAGTTGAAATTGACGAACACCGCGCCTCGTGCGGCAACGGTCTCGCCGCCGTAGAGAGCCATGCCGCTCGACCCGATCGTCGAGCCGCCGCCGTAAATGAAAACGATCACCGGCAGCTTCGATCCGGCCTTCGCCGAAGCGGGAGCCCACAGATTCAGATAGAGGCAGTTTTCGCTCGAAGGCTCCTCGCCGAAGTAGTGGTTGATGTTGTGCGGCCTCAGCACCTGGATGCACTCCGGCATCCTGCGATCCGCGTTGTAGACTCCCTTCCACGCCTTGACCGGCTGCGGCTCGCGCCAGCGCAGATCGCCCACCGGAGGCGCCGCGAACGGGATTCCCAAATATGCTTTGACGCCGGACGATAGAACTTTGCCCGCGACTTTTCCGCTGTCGATCGACACCGGATCGCCCGGGACCGGAGTTTCCACGATCTGGGATCCCGCGATTCCCGCAAACATGAAAACGGCGGCAAAGCGTCTCATATTTCTCCTCGATCGACTATTTGAGCGGACGCGGCGTCACGTCCGCGTTCGTCATACCCATCGCCCACTTGATCGCCTCGATCCACATGGTTTGCATCTTCGGATCGTCCCAGGATTCGTCGGTGTGGCCGAAGGTCGAGTAAAACACCCGCCCCTTGCCGTAATCTCTTGCCCATGCGACGGGAAAATCGCCATCGGTGCGATGCACGCGCGGATTCTTCAGGTCGAGCTTGCCCGTATCGAGCCGCGCCAGCACGCGAACCCGGCCGCGCGAGAAATTCCTGACTTGATAGATCTCGTCACGCGCCGTGAACGTCCTGGGGAAAGCTTTCATCGCGGGAAATTTCGGATCTTCGACGATCACGGGAGCGTCGAAAATCGTCCACGGATGATCGTCGAAATAACCGCCGATCATTTCCCCATATTCGGGCCACGTATAGAACGCCGTGATCGCCGTGTGGATCCCCACGAAGCCCTTGCCGTCGTCGCGGATGAAAGATAGCAGGTCTGACTTCTGCTGATCGGACAGTTCCAGCTCGCCGATTCCGTAGAAAGCAATCGCGTCAAAGTCGTTCAGCGTTTTGTAGTTGACGGAGCGCTGTTCGGCATCCGGCACGGCGGTGTTTTCCGCGAACTGGATCGGATGCTTCGTGATGAGCTGAATGTCCGTCCGGATGGTCGTGTCGAACAGCCCGGTTTGCCGGCCCAGATGTTCCAGCGTCGCCAGCGCGTGCGACACCGCGTCGTGCTGATAGACTTTGCGATGCACGTCGCCGATGGCCAGCAGGCGCTTCTTCTTCGCCTGTGGATTCGCCACGGACGCAGCCAGGAGAAGAATGCCAAGAGTCGCTCTTAGTTTCATTTATGGCAAAGCGAAGGCGATGATCGAGTCCGCGCTCGACCGGTCGTTCAAAAATCCGCCGCCCGTCGCGGTCACCACGACGTATTGTTTCCCGTCCTTCCCCATGTAAGTGATCGGAGCGGTGTGCGCACCCGCGTCAATCTTTGTTACCCACAGTTCCTTGCCCGTCTTCGAATCGAACGCGCGGAAGCGGCTGTCGTCGGTGGCGCCGATGAACACCACTCCGCCCGCGGTGGCGACCGAGCCGCCCATGTTGGGACGTCCCGTGCGCTGCTTCTCTTCCGGCAATTCTTCCGTGATTCCGAGCGTCGATTCCCAGGCGATATCGCCCGTATTCACATTGATCGCGAAGATGCGCCCCCACGGCGGCTGATTGCACGGCCACTGCTTTTCCGGATCCCAGAACCGGTTGGTCCCCGCGAACCCCGCGCGCGAATACGATCCGTCCTTGTTCTTCACCATCTGGTTCAAGCTGCCGAAATCCTGCGTGTTGACGAACAGGTATCCAAGCTTCGGATCGAACGACGGCGGATTCCAGTTGCCGCCGCCGATCGAACTGGGGAAAATCACGCTCGGCTTGGTCGAGTAGTGCGTGAACGGACCGCCCGCGTGCAGCCCGCCTTCCTGCTCGAACAGATCCTTGCAGAATTTTTCGTGCTCCGGCGTGAGCTTCGCGAGATCGTTGCTCGAAAAACTGTTGCGCGCAAGGGGCGGAGGCTTCACCGGGAACGGCTGCGTCGGCCACGCTTCATCGCCCGGAAGCGTATCGCCGGTCGGCACGGGACGCTCTTCCACCCCGAAAATCGGCTTTCCCGTCTCGCGATTCAGGATGAACAGAAATCCCATCTTCGACAATTCGGCGACCGCGGGAATCTTTTTGCCCTTCTGCACGACGTCGAACAGCACCGGCGGAGCCGCCAGATCGTAGTCCCAGGTGTCGTGATGCACGCCCTGGAAATACCACTTCAATTTTCCGGTGAGTGCATCCGCCGCCACCAGCGCGGTTCCGTAGAGATTTTTTCCCTTGCGATCGCCGCCCCAATAGTCCGAGGTCGGCTCGCCGTATGGCATGTAGACGATGCCGCGCTGCGTGTCGACCGTCATCATTCCCCAGACGTTGGTTCCCGATCGCTTGGCCGCGCTGTCGCCTTCCCAGGTTTCGCTTCCCGCTTCGCCCGGCAAAGGCGTCGCATGAAATCGCCAGATCAGTTTTCCCGAATGAATATCCCAGGCGCGTGTATCGCCCGACGCCCCGAGGCTCGGAAATTCCTGCACGTGCGCGCCCGTGATCACGACGTTCTTATAAATAATCGGCGGCGACGAAAGCCCGAACGCGGCATTCGGAAAACCGTTCATCATATCCGCCTTCATGTCGACCACGCCTTCGTTGCCGAACCCGGGAACGAATTTTCCGGTCTTCGCGTTCACCGCGATCAGGCGTCCGTCTTCGGTCCCGAAAAACAGCTCCGGCGGCGACTGTTTGTCGCCCGGCCAATATTCCAGCCCGCGCGTCGCCGGAGGACCGCCGCCGATCACCGTCGACCAGATTTCTTTCCCGGTCTCCGGCTCCAGCGCGACCACGCGATTGTACGCAGTCACCAGATACATCACGCCGTCCACGACCAGGGGTGTCACTTCCCACGACCGTCCCGCCCCGCCGCGTCCGCGCCCCCTCCTGCCGCCCCCCGATGGAGCCTCCGCGTCGGCGACTTTCATGTGATACGTCCAGGCGCGCGCGAGCTTCGTGACGTTTTGCGGATTGATTTGCGATGCAGGCGAGTAACGCTGCCCGCCGGGATCGTGGCCGTAGGTGGGCCAGTCGGTTTGCGCGAATGCGGTCGCCACGCCGGCGACCGCTAAGAAGAATCGGATGGTCAAAAGATCTCCTGACCCTCCGCGGTTCTCTGCGGCTCTCCGCGTCCCGGTGTGAGGTGTCCGGTTCACGCCAAAACGCGGAGAGCGCAAAGCACCGCAGAGCCCTAGAACGAAAATTTCAACGCCAACTGCATAATGCGCGGATCGCCCGCCTGCGAACCAGATCCATTAATATCACTCGTGATCTGGCCGAACGTGCCCGCGTTCAGGTTCGTGTTCGGAGCCGCCGCGTTCAGCCGGTTCGGTACGTTGAAGACTTCCCAGCGGAACTGGAGATTCCGCGATTCCAGAATCCTGAAATTTCGAGAAAGCCCCATGTCCACCTGAATCATATTGGGATTCAAAAGATTCAGCGGCCGCAGATCGCCGAGAATTCCCGGCCCCAGCCCCGTCGTGGTGAAAGCCGACCGGTTCAGATACTGGATGCTGAACGTCTGCGTGCCGGGATACATCGCCGTATACGGATCCGCCAGAATCTGATTCGGACGCTGCCCGCCGATTCCGCTGAGAGCGTTGTCGACGCCCGTCGTCGCCGTCGTATAGTTGCCCGATTGATAGCGCACGATCGCCGAGAGCTGCCAACCCCCCGCCACGATTCCCATCATCTTGTTTCCGAACTTCGGCGAGTTCGCCACCATCGAAAGGTTCAGAATCCGCCGCCGGTCGGAACTGCAATTAGCGCGATCGAAGGCGCGATTCGACGGATTCACATATGTCGGGCCGGTGATCTCGGTGGTTTCCGCATCGCCGATACAATGCGACCAGGTGAAGTTCCCCAGCACGCTTACATTGTTCGCCAACCGGCGCTGCGCGACAAGCAGCAGGCCGTTATAGCTGGAATTTCCGCCGTCATCCACCTGGCCGATGGTCGAATAATAAGTCCCCTGGGCCGGATTCTGCAGATAGAGCACGCGATGCTGATTTTCCGTCGCCAGCGTCGCGCCCGCAACGGGCAAAGCGGGGTCGCCTTCCGTGCCGGTCCACATGTGCGTCGTCTTGTTTCCGAAATAGCTGGCGGAAAGCAGTAGGTTCGCGCCCACCTGCCGCTGCACGCTCAAATTCCATTGCTGCACGTAGGGCGGGTTCACGTGCAGGGGCATGTTCACGTAGACGCCCGCGTTCGGAAAAAAACTGCCGCCCGGGAACGGATTCCCGCCCGGATAGGTCGCCCATGGATTCTGGAAACTCGTGCTCGGCAGGCTGACCTGCGCGCCCCATGGAGGATTGTTCGCGAACCGCGTGTAGAAGAACAACTGCGGCGTGTCATAGAAAATCCCGTACGACGCGCGAACCGTCATTTTACCGTCGCCCTTGGGATCCCAAACGAGCCCGACGCGAGGCGCGAAGTCGCCCTTTTTGGCGAACACGTTCGACTTGCCGGGATATCCTTTGTCGCCGGGGAAGCTCAAGCCGGCCGGCGCATTCTTATAGGCCGTGCTGAAAACATTCGCGGCGAACGCGGCGGGATCGAAATGCCCGACGTAGCCGTTCGCATTATTCTCCGGCAGGAAGGGTTCCCAGCGGACGCCATAGTTCAGGCTCAGCCGGTGCGTGACCTTCCATGAATCCTGAACGTAGAGCCCGACGAAATTGGCCCGGTCGTTATCAAGAACAGTGTTTCCCTGCAGGAAGCCGCCGCTGACGACGCCCGTCAGGAAGTCCGTCATGGCCAACCCGGTCACCTGACCGTTGAACGTGAACTGTCCGTTTGTCGGGCGATTGTTGTCCGAATTCAGGATGGCGCGGATGTAATTCACGCCGAACGCGATCTGGTGCGAGCCACGGATAAGGTCGATATCCTCCGCGCCCTGAAACGCGGTCGAGTTGAAATAGCCGGGGTTCGTCGCGCCGCCGCCGAGCGAGAATCCGCTTGTGCCCGAACCGACGCCGATTCCCATGAAGCCCGGGATCGAACTGTACATATTCACGCCGAGGTCCGTGGGTGTGAAATACTCCGGAACGACGCGCAGGCCCCGCGTACGATTCACGGTGAGATGCGTCGCGGCGATCGTGTTCGGCGTGAAGGTGTAGTTGTCACCGAGCGCCAAAGACTGCGATTGATCGGCCACACCCGTCTTATTGGCGGTCAGCACGTTCGCCGGATCGTAGGTGACCGGATTGTTGTAGTTGGCGATGAAATAACGCCCGAACAACTGATTCTTCGGACTGAGCGAGTAATCGACGCGCCCCAGGATCTGATGCTCGCGGTTGTCGCTGACGATGCCGTACTGAATTTTTCCGCAGGGATCCGCCGAAATCGGCAGATGCTTCAGAAAATTCAGCGCCGGCTGGCTGAACTGGCTGGGAGAGATTTTATTGTTGACGAACGGCGCCTTCAGCGTTACCTGTTTCCCCTGGCACACCGGCGAGGCGAGTGTCGAGAAATCGCCGTTCAGCATGTCCTGCGTAACCACCGAGTTCACCGTCGTCGGCGGATCGCTGCGCACAATGGTGCCCTGATATCCGGCGAAGAAGAACAACTTGTCTTTCTTGATCGGACCGCCCACCGTTCCGCCAAACTGGTTGCGCTTCAGACTGTCGCGCGAGGTCGCGAAGAAATCGCGCGCGTTGAAAACCGAGTTGCGGAAAAATTCGAACACATCGCCATGAATCTCATTGGTTCCCGTTTTCGTCACGACGTTGACCGCCGCCGCGGCGTGCTGCCCGTAGCGAGCCGGCACCGCGCTGGTTTCCACCTTGAACTCCTGCAAGGCATCGGGGAAGGGAAACGGCAGGTTCAGGTTGTTGAACGGATCGTTGTTCGACGCGCCGTCCATCACGAAGCTCACCGCGTTCGGCAACCCGCCGCCCACCGAGATCGTCGTGGTCGGATAGTTCTTGTTGCTGTTGAGATCGCCCGCGGGGGCCGTGGTAGCGCCGCCGGATAAATAAATCAGGTCCGTCGCCTGCCGCCCGTTGAGCGGAAGATCCACCACGCGCTGCTGGTCGATCACCTGTCCCACGCCGTTCTGGTGCGTCTCCACCATTCCCGCGCTGGCCTCGACCACCACCTGTTCCGACACCGATCCCACTTTCAGCGTGACGTTGATCACCGGGTTGGTGTCCACCTGTAAAACGATTCCCGATTGGATGGCGGCGTTGAACCCTTCCTTGGTGACTTGCAGGCGGTAAGGGCCCACCGGAAGGTTCGGCAGTACGTACGATCCGTCCCCGCCGGAAGTCGTCGTTCGCGTCAGGCCCGTGGCCGTCTGCGTCACCGTCACGGTGGCGCCGGGAACCACCAGGCCCGTCGAATCCTGAACGACGCCTGAAATCTGAGAAGTCGAAACCGCCTGCGCCCACACACCGGCGCACAGGCAGAGACCGATCAACGTTGTCTTCAAAATGGTGCTCACTTGGACCCCCTCGTTACCTGAACGTCGCCGTGGACGAATTTTATCGGCTAATCCTAACATCCAGTGCCGATTGCGCCAATCACTTAACGGTGCCGCTACGGTAACGCGCTGGGTCGGAATGCCCATGTGCCGCATAATGGGCTTTATCTATGGCCATCTCTGTCAACCCCTGGCGAACGGCGATCGCGAATTCCTACGATACCGGTATCTGGGTCAGGGGCTATGACGTCGTTTCGCTCATGCAGCAGAAATCGTTTGCAGACATCGTTTTCCTGCTTCATCAGGGGCGATTACCCGGCGAGAACGAGCGCCGGCTGATCGACGCGATCCTGGTTTCCGTCGCCGACCACGGGTCGGGCGCGCCCTCCTGCGCGACGGCGCGACTGGCTGCCTCGGGGAACCGCCAGTCGCTATCCGCCGCCGTCGCCGCGGGCATCCTGGCGATCGGCGACGAGCACGGCGGCGCGGGCTCGGCCTGCATGGAAATGATCGCCGCGGGGCTCGATCTGGCCAGGACCCAATCGATTTCGATCGAGGACGCCGCTGGCCGCTGCATCGACGATGCACGGAAGAACGGCGCGCGCCTTCCCGGCCTCGGGCATCGGGTCCACAGTAAGGATCCGCGGACCGATGTCTTGTTCAGCATGGCCCGCGACGGCGGCGTTGCCGGCGATGGGATCGCCTTCATGCGAGCGTTGGAATCGGCGGCCAGGGAAAAGATCAAACCGCTGCCGATCAACATCGACGGCGCGCTGGCGGCGATTTTGCACGATCTGGGCTTTCCTCCGCCCTTCGGCAAGCTGGTGTTCATCATCGGGCGAGTCGCGGGGCTCACCGCGGAAGTGGCGGAGGAGTACATGCGTGAAAAGCCGATGCGCATCCGCATCCCCGTCGAATACGACGGCGTGCCTCCCCGCGAGATCGAATAGACGGAGACAACATGGCAAGAGAAATCACCGAACAGGAGCAGACGCTGGCCCAGGATCTGGTCCGCAAAGCGCGAATGGCGATGTGCGCCATCGCCGACTACGACCAGGATCGGGTCGACCGCCTCTGCCGCGCGGTCGCGTGGGCCACCGGCAACGAAATTTCGGCGACGCGCCTGGCCAAAATGAGCGTCGAAGAAAGCGGGATGGGCAGCCCCGAGCCCGGCCGCCGCTTCAAAATTCTCGGCGTCCTGCGCGACGCGCTCCGCCAGAAAAGCATGGGGATCATCGAGGAAATTCCGGAAAAAGGAATCGTCAAATACGCCAAGCCCGCCGGAGTGATCGCGTCGCTGATTCCCGTGACGAATCCCTACGTGACCCCCGCCGGAATCGCGATCTACGCCATCAAGTGCAAGGACGCGGTCGTTTTCTCGCCGCATCCGGCGAGCAAAAAAACCACCAACGAAGCCGTCCGGATCATGCGCGCCGCGCTGAAAAAGCAGGGTTGCCCCGAAGATGTGCTTCAATGCGCCGAAAAACCGAGCATCCCGCTCGCCCAGGAATTGATGTCGGTCTGCGATCTCACCATCGCCACCGGCGGCCAGCAGATGGTTCGCGCCGCGTATAGCTCCGGCAAGCCCGCCTATGGCGTCGGCGCCGGCAACGCGACCATGGTGATCGACGACACCGCCGACGTGAAAGGCGCCGCGCGCACCGTCGCCGCCAGCAAAACCAACGACAACGGCTCCGGCTGCTCCGCCGACGGAAACTCCGTCGTCGACGAATCGATCCACGACCGGTTCATTCAGGAACTCCAGAACGAAGGCGGCTACCTGGTCAACGAAGAAGAGAAAGAAAAGCTTCGCTCGGCCTACTGGGACGCCGAAGGCCACCGCACTTCAGAAACGATCGCGCGCCCCGCGGCGCGAGTCGCGGAACTGGCCGGGATCGCGCTGCCGCAGGGCAAGACATTTTTCATCGTGCCCGAACAGCAGATCGGCAGGCAGCATTTCTTCTCCACCGAAAAACTCGGAGTCGTGCTCGCCGTGTTCAAATACTCCGGCGGATTCGACGCCGCCCTCGACATGGTCCGCCGCATCTACGAGGTCGGCGGCCGCGGCCATAGCTGCGGAATCTATTCCTTTAGCGACGAGAACATCCATCGCCTGGCGCTGCTCGCTCCGGTGAGCCGCATGATGGTCCGCCAGCCTCAATCCAAATCGAACGCCGGCACGTTCACCAATGGCATGCCGATGACGTCGAGCATGGGTTGCGGCATCTGGGGCGGCAACATTACCAACGAAAATATTTCACTGAAGCACTACATGAATGTGACGTGGGTGAGCCGTCCGATCCCGGAAGATCGTCCGTCGGAACAGGAATTGTACGGCGAGTTTTACAACAGCGAGATTTTCTGAACCGCGGCCGCTTCCGCTGGTCGCGGATCACAGCCCCAGCTGGCTCGATAACGACGTAAACCGAGGATTCCGCTTCAGCGTGTCGAACCTGGGGTCCACTTTGAGCGAAATCAGCTCAAAACAGCGATCCTGAAACGCCTTCTCGAGCCATTGAAACCCTTCGTCGCTCTCTTCCAGCGCGAAATGAACCGAGGCCAGTTCGAACGGCGAGACATAGCGTTTTCCCGAGAGTCCGTGAAGCTCTTTGAGAATGCGCCGCGCTTCCTTCTTTTTCCCGGCCGTGGCCAGCGCCCGCGCCAGCCCGCCCTGCATTCGCGGACTGTTCGGCGTCAGCTGAATCGCGCGTTGAAACGCCGCGATCGATTCGTCAAAATCGCCCATCTGCAACTGCACCATGCCCAGGATCCAGTAAGCTGCCGTGAAATGCGGATGCTGCTCCACGGTATGGTCGCATTGCTCGAGCGCGCTGTCGAAGTCGCGCTTGTAGTAGTGCACCACGCCGATGTCGCGCGAGATGATCGAGGACACCGGGTCCAAAGCGCTGGCCACGCGCATCTGCTCCAGCGCTTCGTCCAGGCGCCCCAGCGGAGCAAGACACGAAATCCCGTACCAATGGTGCGCCGTCGCATACTGGGGATTCAGGCTGATGGCGCGCTGGAATTCGCGTTCCGCGCCGGCCCAATCCCAATCCTGCGTGGACTTTACGTGAGCGAACGAGGTATGCGCTTCGGCCGAGCTTTCGTCCAGCAGCACCGCCCACGCCGCGTTCGACGCCGCTTTGGTCCAAACCTCGGCCGGGGACAGGACGCCGTAGTGCGCCAGCAGGCCATAGGCGTCGGTCAGTCCTGAATACGCGTTGGCGTATTGCGGATCCTCCACGATGGCTTTCTCGAACACATCCACCGCGCGCCGCATTCCCTCTTCCGTGCGCTGATCCATCAGATGCCGGCCCTGCAGGTACAGGTTGTACGCCGCGATGTTTTCAGTAGGACGTTGCGCGCGAATTCCATGCCCGGCGTCCACCAATCCCGCCTGGACTCGCTCGCGGATCGACTGCGCGATCGCTTCCTGTCCGGCGAAGCTGTCTTCCGCCTTCTGATCGGCGGATTCCGACCACAGATAGCACCCCGACGCGGCGTCGATCAGATGGGAAGTGATGCGGCGGATTTCACCGAATTTGCGCACGCTTCCGCCGATCACCATGGCGGCGTTGAGACGATTCGCCGCCTCGCGGGCGTCATGCTCGTAGTCCAGCAAGGAAGTATGATCCGCCGCAACCACGCGAATCGCCTGCACCTTCGCCAGCACATGCGCGATCTCATGACTGAGGCCGCGGCAGAAATACTCCTGGTCGCCCGCCGCGCTGTCGTCGGAAAACGGCAGGACCAGAATCGTATTCCTGCTGATCAGGGCCGCGGTGACCGAGCGCCGCTCCGTCCCACCGTGGATGTGCTTGAAAGTGGGAGCATAACCGCCCTTCGGCAAATCGATCAGCAGATCGTCGTTCTGGCCTTCTTCGCGGTAGTATCGCGCCAGCCGGGCCCGCAATCGCCGCGCCTGCACGCGCACGATCGGATCGTTGCGCGGATCGAACGAAGCTTCCTTGCCGAAAACCTCGATGCCCACCAGAAATTCCTTGAGCTGCTCCCCGCGGCCGGCGGCCGTTTCCTGGACCACGAAGTCGAGAAACCGCCGGAGCCGTTCCACCGGTTGAAACGCTTTGCTCGCCAGAATCCGCTTGAGCTGCTGCTGAATCTTCTCCTCGGATTCCTTGCTCGAGACGAGCGCCGTGGCCCGGCTTGTCATATACCTGATCTTACGGCAGCCCGGCGCGTTCCGCATCTTTCCGGGAAAAAGAAAACTTTACGGTATCGGCACCGTTAACCCCTTGCCGGTTGCGCCGGGAACCGCGTAGTATCGCGAAGTGGGCGGCGTTGTGTGCGCCGCCGCGGCTGGTGTCGATGGCGCGGGTAGAGGAGGATGCATGTTGACGGATGCGGTTGCCCCTGTTCGGGAGCGCGGCTCGGCTGCCGGAACCAGGATCGCTTCGTACCTGCTGGTCGAATATCTGGAACGACTGGGCGTGGAGGTCGTGTTCGGGCTGTGCGGACACACCATCATCGCGCTGCTCGACGCGCTGGGAAAGAGCCGCATCCGATTCGTTTCGACGCGCCACGAGCAGGTCGCCGCGCACGCCGCCGACGGATATGCCCGAGCCTCCGGAAAACCCGGCGTTCTGCTTACGCATCTGGGACCCGGCTTGACCAACGCCACCACCGGCGTCGCGAATGCGGCGCTCGATTCGATTCCCATGGTCGTGATCGCCGGCGACGTTCCGTCGCACTACTACGGCAAGCATCCGCATCAGGAAGTCAATCTGCACATGGATGCGGATCAGTTCGAGATTTACCGGCCATTCTGCAAGCGCATCTATCGCGTCGACCGAGTGGAAGATCTCCCGAGAATCGTCGAGCGCGCGTTTCATCTGTGCCAGTCCGGACGTCCCGGGCCGGTGCTCGTCGATGTGCCGATGGATATTTTTTCCGCGGACCTGGCCGCAGACGCATTTCAAGCGCTGCCGGCTCCGATCGCGAAACCCACGATGACCGATGAGACCGCCGCGAAGATCGTCGAAACGCTGGCTCAGGCGAAAAATCCGATTCTGTATGCCGGCGGCGGTGTTTTATCGGCGCGCGCGACCCAGGAACTGGGCGCGCTCGCCGAACTGATGGACATTCCCGTCGCCCACACTTTGATGGGGACGGGCTGCCTGCGCTCCGATCATCCGCTGCTGCTCGGCATGACCGGATTCTGGGGGACTCCGATCGCGAATGAGAAATGCCGCACGGCGGACGTCATCGTCGCCATCGGCACGCGCCTCGCCGAAGCGAACTCCAGTTCCTGGTATCGCGACGTGACGTTTTCCATTCCGCCGACCCGCCTGATCCACATCGATATCGACGAAGCTGAAATCGGCCGCAACTACCCGACCGAGCTGGGTGTCATCGCCGATGCCAGGCTGGCGCTCGGCGCGCTGCTCGAAGCTGCCCGCGCGTTCCCGCGCCGCCATGCCGGCGGACTCCGCGACGAGATCGCCCACGGGCGTCAGACGTTTTCCGCCAACTGGGCCTCGCAGTGGAACTCGGACCAATACCCGTTGCGACCCGAGCGCATCCTGAGCGAGCTTAAAAAAGCCGTCCCCGAAGATACGTTCATCGTCACCGACGTCGGCTGGAACAAGAACGGAGTCGGCCAGCAGTATCCGTTCACCGTTCCCGGGACCTTCATCACCCCCAGCGGACTCGCCACCATGGGCTTCGGCGCCGCCGCGGCTCTCGGCGTGAAGATGGCGCAACCCAGCCGCGCGGTGGTCGCGCTGATCGGCGACGGCGGCTTTGGCGCCAGCAACCCTCTGGTGGTCGCGACGGCGATGGAAGCCGGGCTGCCCGTGATTTTTCTGGTGATGGACAATACCGCCTACGGAACCATCGCCGGCCTGACGCGCCAGCACTACGGCTGGGAATTCGGCTGCACTTTCGAGCGCAACGGCGAGCCCTACCGCGTCGATTTCGCCGCGATGGCGCGAGCCTGCGGCGCAAACGGTGTGATGATCCGGTCGGCCGGCGAACTCGGACCCGCGCTCGGCGAAGCGCTTTCTTCAAGCCTCCCGACCGTGATTCAGGTTCCCATGGAAAACGCCCCGACGCCCACGCCGGGTTGCTGGAACATCAACGACATCTATCGAAAGGGCGAGTGACATGCGCTTTGCGCTCGGGCTGATTCTCTCGACCATGTTGTTCGCGCAGCCTCCGCAAGGCTACCGGCGCGCACCGTCGAATCGGAAGCAGGTATTGATCTGGTGTGACATGCAGGGCGGCGGCGCGTATCACGACTCCGTCTCCCACGCAATGGCCGTGATCGAAAAAATGGGCCGCGACTCCGGCCTGTACGACGCCTACATCCGCACCGATTCGCAGTTCATCACCAAACAGAACCTCACCGTGAAAGCCGACGGCCGCGACTGGCGCGTCGGCAAGAATCTCAATTCCTTCGACGCGATTTTCTTCTACGGCATGCGCGAGATTCCGCTGACCGATCAGCAAAAGGCGGACCTGCTCAGCTTCGTAAAGGACGATGGCAAAGGCTTCGTCGCGGCGCATACCGCCGACACGGCGTTCATGGAATGGCCCGAGTTCGGCGACATGCTGGGCGCGCGATTCGACGGGCACCCCTGGGGCATCATCGAAGCGCCGATCATCGTCGAGGATCCGAATTTTCCGGCGATGAAGCAATTCCCGCCGGTCTTCCCGATCAAGGACGAGATCTATCAAGCCAAGGATTTTTCGCGCGACAAGATCCGCGTGTTGATGCGGCTCGACACCAGCAAAGTGGATCTGAAGCACACCGGCGTCCATCGCACCGACAACGATTTTCCGCAAGCCTGGGCAAAAACTTACGGCAAGGGACGCGTCTTCTTCTGCGCCTTCGGCCATGAGACCGAACTTTGGGATCAGCCTGCGATTCAGAGCATGTGGCTGGAGGCGATCAAGTGGTCGCTCGGCCTGACCGCTGCCGATGTCACGCCTCGTCCCATGCCATCGGGTTCACGGTGAACACAGCGCCTCAAGCCGTCGAAGCCAAATATCCGCCGGCGCTGCTCGCCTGGTCCGTCTGGGGCATCGCGGCGATCTTCTACCTGACGGGCTTCTATCAGCGCGTCTCGCCCGCGGTGATGACCGGCGAGCTGATGCGCGACTTCTCCATCGGCGCGAAGGACCTGGGCACGCTCTCCGCGTTTTATTTCTACGTTTACGTCGCGATGCAGATCCCGGTCGGCGTGCTGGTCGATTCCTGGGGCGCGCGGCGATTGCTGATCTGGGGATCGGCCTCGGCCGCCGTCGGGACATTTATCTTCGGCTCCACGCACGATTTTGCGATCGCCTGCGCGGGCCGGGCGCTGGTCGGCGGGGCGACCGCTGTCGGCTGGCTGGTGGTCCTGAAACTCGCGACGCACTGGTTCCCGTCCAAGCAGTTCGCGATGCTCACCGGGCTCGGCCTGTTCTTCGGAAACGTGGGGGCGCTGGGCGCGCAGGTTCCGCTGCGCATCGCCATCGAACATTTCGGATGGCGCGGCGTGGTGCTCGGATCGGCCTCGGCGATCCTGCTGGTGGGCGTCCTCGCATGGGCCATCGTGAAGGACGATCCGTCGAGCCAGGGAATGCGCAGCTTCGCGCCGGATTCGATTCACGCACATCGCGCCTCGTCCACGCTCGACCTGCTCAAGGGATTCAAGAGCATTTTCGCGTACCGCAACACATGGCTGATCGTCTTCGCGCAAGGCGGCATCGTCGGGCCGATTCTTTCCTTCACGGGACTGTGGGGCACGCCGTTCCTCAAGGCGCGTTTCGGAATTCCCTCCACCACGGCCGCCGCGGTTTGCTCGGTGATGATCATCTGCTGGGCCGTTTCGAGCCCGATCTCCGGTCATCTTTCCGACCGCATCGGCAAGCGCAAACCCATCTATCTTGCCGGATGCCTGGTCGCGGCAACTGGATGGATCGTGATGTTCTACGCGAAAAGTCTGCCGCTGCCCGTGTTCACGGTGATCGCGGCGATCACCAGTTTCGCCTGCGGCCCCGTGGTCATCGGATTCGCCTCCGGAAAAGAATCCGTTCCCCCGCGATTCCTCGGAACGCTGACCGGTGCTGTTAATATCGGCAATATGTCCGGCCCCGCGATTCTTCAACCCGCGATCGGCTGGATGCTGGACCGGCAGTGGTCGGGTCAAATGGCGAACGGGTTTCGCGTCTACGATTCGTCGGCCTTCGAAAAAGGATTCTTGTTGTTGATCGCGTGGTCGGTTCTCTCGTGCATCCTGATCGCGATGATCCGGGAGACAAATTGCAGGCAGAACGTCCTATGAGATACGCAATCGCTTTCATCGCAGCGCTGAGCTGCTTCCCGGCGCAGTCGCAGGACCTGCCGGATGGGCCGGGGAAAGCCGTAGTCGAGAAAATATGCGCGGATTGCCATGGCCTCGCGACGATCGTCGGACTTCGCCGCACCAAGAGCGGGTGGGAGTCGACGGTCGACGACATGGCCGCCCGCGGAGCGAAAGGTTCGGACGAGGAGTTCGACGCCGTCGTCGCGTATCTGGCCCGATACCTCGGTAAAGTGAACGTCAATAAGGCCGGCGCGAAAGAGATTCAGGACGTCGCCGACCTGACCGCGCCTGAAGCGGAATCCATCGTGCGTTACCGCACGCAGAATGGCGACTTCAAAGATTTAGCCGATCTGCACAAGGTTCCCGACGTCGATGCGAAGAGACTGGATGAGCGAAAAGACCGCATCGCGTTCAAGTGAGCCGATCGACGAAGCGCTGATCGAGCGGATCGACCGGTACATCGAACGCCTCTTCGTACCGCACGATCCGTCGCTCGAACAGAACATCGGGGCGGCCACCGCGGCAGGACTGCCGGAGATCCAGGTTTCCGCAAATCAGGGAAAGCTGCTGTACCTGATTGCGAAGATGGCGCGGGCATCGAAGATGCTCGAAATCGGCACGCTCGGCGGCTACAGCACTACGTGGCTGGCGCGCGCTATGCCCGGTGACGGTAAACTGATCACGCTCGAACTGGATCCGAAGCATGCCGCCGTGGCGCGCGGCAATTTGGAGCGGGCGGGAGCGAGTGAGCGCGTCGAAATTCGAATCGGACGCGCCGCGGAAACGTTGCGGCAGATGATCGGCGCGGGTGAGCCGCCGTTCGATTTGATCTTCATCGACGCGGACAAGCCCGGCTATGTCGAATATCTGAACCTGTCGCTGCAACTCGCGCGTTCCGGCACGGTGATCCTGGCCGACAATGTAATTCGTCACGGCCGCGTGCTGGAAGAGAATCCGCCCGATGAGAATGCGCGCGGGGCGAAGGCGTTCAATGACGCGATCGCGGCTCATCCGCGATTGGAGTCGATCCTCCTGCCGATCTTTCGCGACAAAGTCGACGGGTTGTCGATTTCGATCGTCAAATGATGCCTTTCGCACGCAGGTTTTGAATCTCGATTTCCGAATAGCCGCACTTGGCCAGGATCTCGTGCGTGTGTTGGCCGAGGGCGGGCGCGCCTTTCGGTGCCGGCGTTCCGGCGGCGCTGAACTTCAGCGGCCCGGCAAAGCCGCGATAGGTTCCCACCACCGGATGTTCGAATTCATGGACCAAGTCCTCGGCCACGACTTGAGGATGCTCGAACATCTGCTCGATTCCGCGAACCGCGCTGCACGGGACTTTTTCGCCAAACAACTCCTCCCATTCAAGCGCCGTACGACTTTTTAAAGCCTCGCGAATCTTCGGCACGATCTCGCCGGCGCGCTGCGCGCGTTTGGGTATCGTGTCGTAGTTGGGATCGGAGGCGAGTTCCGGCAACCCGACCAGCTCGCACAGCGCCCGCCAGAAATGTGGAGTATTGGCGGAAAGATAGATGTATCCTTCCTTCGCCGGATGAATGCCGGTGATCCCGCCGGAGCGCAGATCGCGATTCACGTCGCGCGGTTCGCCCTCGGCCCAGATGAATCGCCCCGACTGCATGGCGAGCGCAGCCTGCAAAAGCGACGCCCCGATGGACTGGCCTTCACCGGTTCGCTCGCGATGATAGAGGGCGGCGGCGACGCCGTAGGCAAGCAGCGCCGCGGCGTAAAAATCGACGACCGACCCATAAACGATTTCCGGAGGATCGGCCTGCGAGCTGCAGATGCCGGTCATACTTTGCAGGACCTGATCGTATCCGGCTTTGTCTTTGAACGGACCGTTCTGGCCGAAGCCGGTCAAGCCGCAATAGATCAGTCGCGGATTGATCTGCTTCAGCCGGTCGTAATCGATTCCGAGGCGCGGCGGAACGGACGGCCTGAAGTTGTGAACGAAAACGTCCGCGGTTTTCACCAGGCGATGAAGGATCTCCAGTCCTTCAGGCTGCTTCAGATCGAGGACAATTCCACGTTTGCCGCGATTGGTTCCGAGAAAGGCGCGCGATTCGTTCGGGAGCGTCGATGGATAGTGGCGCAACTGGTCGCCCGCGGGCGGTTCGATTTTGATCACTTCGGCGCCCAGGTCGGCGAGCAGCGTGCAGCCGTAGGGGCCGGCGATATAACCGCTCAAATCGAGCACGACGATTCCACCCAGCGGGCCAGTCACAAGCGTCATTATACGGTTGCGAATGCGTTAAGTCCGTACTTTTCAGGCGAGTTTAACGGTGGGAGCACCGTTACTCGATTGTTGGCTCAGGCACCCGATGATAAGATTGCTGCGGTTCTGTACGCTCATGCAATCCTCTGTTCCGACACTCGCAGCACGGCGCGCGAAATTGCTGATCGGCGGCCAGTGGGCCGAAGGCGCGGCGACTTTTCCCGTCTTCGATAAATTTTCAGGCGAGCAGATCGGCGAGGCGGACCGCGCATCGCGCGAGCAGGTGGATGCGGCGGTTCAGTCGGCGCACCGCTCGTTTCAAACTCATGCGCTCGATCCGTATGAGCGGTTCAGGATTCTTGCGAAAGCCGCGGAGTTGATCGAGCAGAAACGCTCTGTGCTGGCGAAAACGATCGTGGACGAAGCGGGATTTCCCTGGTCGGACGCGGAGAACGAAGTCAGCCGCACCGTGCAGACGTTTCTCACTTCAGCGGAGGAAGGGAAACGGCTTTCAGGGGAAATGATTCCGATCGAGGCGTCGCCGGGGAATGCGCACCGGATGGCGTTCACGATTCGCGTGCCGCGCGGCGTGGTGTGCGGGATTACGTCGTTCAATTCGCCGCTGAACATGGTGGCGCACAAAGTCGCTCCGGCGCTGGCGTCGGGGAATACGGTGGTGGTAAAACCTCCGCAGGCGACGCCGTTCAGCGCGGCATTGCTGATGGAGATCCTGCTCGAAGCGGGATTGCCGGCGGGACACGCGAACCTGGTGCAGGGACCCGGATCGGAGATCGGGCGCTGGCTGGTGGCGAATCCCGAGATTCGGTTTTTCACGTTCACGGGCAGCACTTCAGTCGGCAAATCGCTTCGCGACGCGGTGGGTCTGCGTCCGATTGCGCTCGAGTTGGGGAGCATCTCCGCGACGATCGTGTGCGCGGATGCGGACCTCGATCGCGCGGTGCCGCGCTGCATCAATTCCGGATTCCGGCGCGCGGGGCAGGCCTGCACGTCGATCCAGCGTTTGTATGTGCAGGAACAAGTCTACGATTCGTTTCTGGAAAAATTGGTTGCCGCGACGCGGAAGCTCGGGGTGGGCGATCCGCACGATCCCAAGACGGTGGTCGGGCCGATGATCAGCGAGGACGATGCCCGGCGCGCGGAAGCGTGGATTCAGGAAGCGGTGGCGAAGGGCGCTCGCGTGGTGCAGGGCGGCGGGCGCAGGGGAGCGGTGCTCGAGCCGACGATTCTGACGGGCGTCTCGCCGGACGCGCGCGTGATCTGCGAAGAAATTTTTGCGCCGGTGCTGGCGGTGATGCCGTTCGCGTCGCTCGATCCGGTGATCGAGCAGATCAACGCGCTGCCGTTCGGGCTTGCCACGGGGATTTTTACCCAGGATGTGAATCGCGCCATGCACGCGGCGCGGAGGCTGAATGTGGCGATCGTGCATATCAACGAATCGTCCAGCAGCCGCGTGGATCTGATGCCGTTCGGCGGAGTGAAAGACAGCGGCATGGGTCGCGAGGGACCGAAATACGCGATGCGGGAAATGACCGAGGAACGGCTGATCACGCTGAGTCTGCCTCAGGAGACGAAATGACGGGAGCAATGTTTATCGCCGAATGCCTGAAGCAGGAAGGCGTGACCAAGGTGTTCGGGCAGTGCGGGCACACCAATTACGCGCTGATCGATTCGTGCCACAGGCTCGGGATCGAATATGTTTCTTTCCGCCACGAGCAGATGGCGGCGCACGCGGCGGACGCGTATTTTCGTGTCTCGCATAAACTGGCTGTGCTGAACGTGCATCTCTCCCCGGGATTGACGAACGCGCTGACCGGGGTTGCTTCGGCTGCCGCCGATTCGACGCCGATGGTGGTCTTCGCCGGGAACACGCCAGCGTATCACCATGCGCGCGAGCCGCATCAGGGGATCCGGTTTCATTCCGACGCGTCGCAGGGAGATATTTATCGCCCGATCTGCAAGCGTGTGTGGCGTGTGGACGATCCGAAATATCTGGTGGACGTGATGCCGCGCGCGTTGAACGTCGCGCAGACGGGGCGTCCGGGGCCGGTGCTGATCGACGTTCCGATGGATGTATTTTCGGGACAGATCGATGCGGCTCCGGTTACGATTTGCCGCCGGCCGAAGTACGGGCATCCTGGCGGAACCGCGGCGGGTGTCGCCGAAGCGGCCCGGTTGTTCCTCGCGGCGTCAAAGCCCGTGATCTTTGCGGGAAACGGAGTGCTGCTGGCGGAGGCGTGGCAAGAGTTGAAGGAGTTCGCCGAGCTTACGGGCGCGCCGGTGGCGACCACTCTGATGGGCAAGGGCGTTTTTCCGGAGAATCACCCGCTGTCGCTGGGGATGACGGGGATTTGGGGAACGCGCGCGGCAAATGACACCTGCCGCGAAGCGGATGTGATTCTCGCCATCGGGACGGCGTTCGGCGAGGCGGATTGCAGTTCCTGGGATCCGCGGTTCACATTCGCGATTCCGCCGTCGCGCGTGATTCAGATCGATTCGGATCCGCAGGAGATCGGGAAGATTTATCCGGTGGAGGTCGGGATCGTCGGGGATGCGAAGGCAACGCTCGGTGAGCTGATCGAGCAGGTGCGCGCGTCTAAGCGTCCACCTGTCGCGCGGGCCGAGATCGCCGAACGAAGGCAGAGCTGGCGCGAAGAGCTGCTGAAGGATCAGCATGACGATTCGAAGCCGATTCATCCGGCGCGGCTGTTGTTCGAATTGTCGAAGGCGGTGCCGAAGGACGCGATTTACGTGACCGACGTCGGGTGGAACAAGAACGGCGCGGGGCAGCAGTTGGAGGTTTCAAGGCCTGGGTCGTTCATTACTTCCGGCGGGCTGGCGACGATGGGATTCGCGCCGCCGGCGGCGATCGGGGCGAAGCTGGCGGCTCCGCATCGGAAAGTGGTGTGCCTGGTGGGCGACGGAGGATTGCTGTCGGTGCTCGGCGCGTTTACAACTGCAGTGGAGCTGAACGTTCCGGTGTTGTGGGTGCTGTTCAATAACTTCTGTTTTTCCACGATTCGGACGGTCGGATCGACCTATTTTGGAAATACCTACGGGACGGAGTTTACGCGTCCGGATGGGACGCCTTACAATCCGGACTTCCAGCTATTAGCCAAGGCGTTTGAGATGGAGGGCGCTCTGGTGGAGGAGCCTTCGGAGTTGGAGGCGGCGTTGGAGAAGGCTTTGAAAAGTGATCGGCCTTATTTGCTCGAAGTGCGGACGAAGGGCGAGGTCCCGATGCCTCGCACGGGGCACTGGGATATCGCCGATTTTCTGAAATTCGGCAACGATTAGTTGAGATCGGGATTGCGGTTTCGACAGGGGAAGGCCGATCGGGCGCCCCCCAAAGGTTACGGGAGGGCGAAGGCGACCAGTTTTTGGGGCCATTCGCCTTCGGCTCCGCGGCCTGCATCGGCCGGACCTCCGGCTGCGATCACGACGTACTGTTTGCCGTTCTTGCCCATGTAGGTGACCGGATCGGCTGCCGCTGCGGCTTCGAGTTTCGCGGACCAGAGTTCTTTGCCGGTTTTCGCGTCGAAGGCACGGAAGCGGGGATCGCGCGTGGCGCCGATAAAGAGCAGCCCGGTGGCGGTGGCAATGGGGCCGCCGATATTCGGCGTGCCGGTGTTCTTGATTCCCTTGGCTTCCAGTTCTTCCATGAGTCCCAGCGGGACCTTCCAGGCGATGTCGCCCGTGTTGACGTTGATCGCGATAAATTCTCCCCACGGCGGCTGCTGGCACGGGAGCGCATGGTCGTCGGCGAAACGGGTGTAGGCGGTTTCGTTGCGATATCCGAAGTTATCTTCCACCGGAAAGGGAGGAGGAGCGCCGCCGCGTCCGCCCCGGCCTGTCGCGGGTTTGTCCGTCATGTGGCCGATCGTCGCCAGATTGCTGATGTTGACGAAGAGATAACCGAGCTGCGGGTTGTAGGCCATGCCGCCCCAGTTCCCTCCGCCGATGGTGCCGGGGAACACGACGGAGGTCCCTTCGGCGCCGTAACCCGCATAGGGGCCGTCGTTGTGCATGTGCTCGCGCTCCCACCAATCCGTGCAGAACTTGTGCGATTCGGGCGTGACGGTGGTGATGTCCTCTTTGGTCATCGAAAGGCGGCCGAGCACGGGAGGCTTCACGGGAAACGGCTGCGTCGGCCAGCTCACTTCTCCAGGCACGGTGCTCTTGGGGACCGGGCGTTCTTCGACTCCGAAGATCGGCTTGCCGGTGAGGCGGTCGAGAATGAAGACCATGTTGGCCTTGGTGACTTGGGCGAGGGCAGGAATTTTTTTGCCTTTCTGGACGACGTCGATCAGGATCGGCGCGCCGGCGAGATCGGAATCGAGCAGGTCGTGATGCGTGGTCTGGAAATACCAGAGCATTTTTCCGGTCGCGGCCTCGAGCGCCAGGACGCAGTTCGCGTAGAGATTCGTGCCGGGGCGATCCTTGCCGTAGAAACTGCTGGCGGGGTTGCCGACCGGGAGGAAGATCATGCCGCGCTCTTTGTCGACGGTCATGAGGCCCCACAGGCTGGGGCCGGCGCGATCCTGCCAGCCGTCGGGTCCCCAGGTGCCGGCGTTGGGTTCGTCCGGACGCGGGATCGAGTGGAATTGCCAGACCAGCTTTCCGGTACGAATGTCGAAGGCGCGCGGGTCGCCGGAAGGACCGTAGCGGCCGCTCTCCTGCGTCGAGGGGCCGAGGATCAGAAGATCTTTGTAAATCGCCGGCGGCGAGGAGATCGAGTAGCCGCCGGTCGGGAATTTATCGGCGACGCCGGCGCGGAGATTGACGATGCCGTTATCGCCGAAGTCCTTGATCAGCTCGCCGGTTTTTGCCGAAAGGACCATCAGTTTATCGCCGGAAGCGAAGACCAGACGGGGCGGCGTTTTGGAATCGCCCGGCCAGTAGGAGACGCCGCGGATGGACCGGAAGCGTCCGCCTTTGACCTCGTATTTCCAGATTTCCTTGCCGCTGACGGGATCGACGGCGACGACGCCATCGCCGCCCTGCGGCAGAGTGAAATACATCATGCCGTTCACCACGACGGGAGTGGTTTCCCATTTGCGTCCCATGCGGCCGATGTCGTACTCCCACGCTTTACGGAGTTTGGTGACATTGGCCGGCGTGATCTGGTTCAGAGTCGAATAGCGGGTCTGGCCGGGATCGTTGCCGTAGCCGGGCCAGTCGTTCTGAGCCGCGAGGATCAGCGGGAATAAAAGGATGGAATAGATACACTTCATGCGTCGTGGCGAAGCTCCTTTGGAACGGTAACACTGCGCCGGTCAGGCGACAAGGGTTTAACTGTGGCGCTACGGTAACGGGAGCGGCGGTTATACCAGGCCGGCTTTGCGGAGAGCGGCGCGGAGGATTTCCTGGTCCTTCTTCATCGCGCCCAGGACCTGGTCGCGCGGGAGAGTCAGGTGGTCCATCGCGTTTTCGGCGCCGCCGTTGGGATATTCCGCCTGGATCTCGATCGGACCGGCGAAGTTGATCTCCTTCAGGATCGAGGCGAATTGATCCAGACGCACGTTGCCCTGGCCCAGCGGCACATAGCGCACGCGCCAATCGCCGTTCGGAGTTTTTTCGATATACGAATCCTTGACGGAAACTCCGGCGACGTACGGTCCGGCGGCGCGAAGGCCGGTGACCCAGGTTCCATTTCCGCCGGCGTTCGTCATGTGGCCGATGTCGTAATGCAAGCCGACCTGAGCCGGATCGAAGTCTTTCAGGACATACAGAAAATCGAAGATCGACGCGCCGATGGCGTTTCCCGAATAGGTGTGGTACATCGCGGTCATCCTGTACTTCGCATTCAGGGCGGCGAGCTTCGCGACGCGCGGCTTCAGCGCGTCGAGCTGCTCCACGATTGGTTTGGAGTAGTTATAGCGAAAAGTCCCCCACCAGTAGTGCCGGATGTCGAGTTCGGAGGCGGTCTTCAGGATTTCCTCCGCGTTGGGCGAATCGGCGTCGGTGATGGGACAGGTAATGGTCGAGACTTGCAGGCCGTTTTCGCGGATGGTTTTTACGAACGGGGGCAGATCCTGGGCGACGCGCGTGGGATCGACGTGGCCGGGCTTGGGCCGGACGGTGATGTCGACGCCGTCGTAGCCCATCTCCTTCGCGGCGGCGGCGACTTCGCCGGCGGTTCGGAGCCACTGAAGATGGCGGGAGTAAGCGTCGATTTTGAGAGGCCGCGCGCCGGGCTGAGGCGGTTGTGCGCGAAGGGACGCAGTCAGCGCGGCCGCGGCTCCGGCCGAAAGAAACTTACGGCGGTTCATGAGAGGCAGTGTAAGCGAAGAGCGGCACTGTGTCGCGCCGGTTACGGTGTCACTACCGTTACTCTATTGTTCCCGCGCGGGGCCGATGCTAGCATCCTCGGGTATTCGTGTGGGGCACGGGTCGCGCCTCCGCGAGAAAAGGGGGTCCACGTGAGAACTCGATTTGTAGTCGTTTGCATGTTCTTTGCGGCTGCTCTGGCGCTGCAGGGACAAGGAACTTCGGTCGCCCAGATATCGGGAACCGTGCAGGACTCGACGGGGCTCGCGATTCCATCGGCACAGGTCACCATCACCAATACGGACACGGGCGCGGTTCGAACCGTGCAGAGCGGACCGGACGGCTCATATATTCTCTCGAATCTTCCGGTGGGACCTTACCGGCTACAGGTGACCAAGGACGGGTTCAGCGCCTATGTGCAATCGGGCATCGTGCTCCAGGTGAATACCAACCCCGAGATCAACGTGAGCATGAAGGTCGGCTCGGTCAGCGAACAGGTGATGGTGGAAGCCAACGCGGCGATGGTGGAGACGCACAGCAACGGCGTCGGGCAGGTGATCGATCAGCAGCGCGTGGTGGATCTTCCGCTGAACGGCCGCAATGTGACGCAGCTCATCGCGCTGTCGGGCGCGGCGGTGTCGAACACGGGCGGCGGCATCGTGAACAACCTGAACTATCCGACCGCCGCCGCGTTTTCGATCGCAGGCGGGCAGGGGAACGCGACCAATTATTTTCTGGACGGCGCGACGCACATCGATCCGCGCACCAACGTCGGGCTGCCGCTGCCGTTTCCCGACGCGCTGCAGGAGTTCAAGGTGGAGACCAGCGCGCTTCCCGCCAACTACGGAAGTCATCCGGGAGGGGCCGTGAACGCCGTGACGAAATCGGGCACCAATTCAATCCACGGCGACGCATTCGAATTTCTGCGCAACTACGTTTTCAACGCGCGCAACGTGTTCGCGGCCACGCGGGATTCGCTAAAGCGCAACCAGTTCGGCGGCGTGCTGGGCGGGCCGATCATCAAGAACAAACTGTTCTTCTTCACCGGATTTCAGGGCACCACGGAGCGGACGGCTCCGGCCACCAACGTGGCGTTTGTGCCGACCGCGGCGGTGCTCGCCGGGAATTTCCAGACGATTCTGGGTCCGGGCTGCCAGAAGAATCCGGTGACGCTGAATGCGGCGTCGGGCGCGGTGAACAATATCATTCCCACGTCGAAACTCAATCCGGTCGCGCTGAAATTCGCGTCGCTCCTGCCGGTTTCGACCGATCCGTGCGGAAAAGAGCTGTATGGCGTGCCGTCGATCGACAACGAATACCAGGGGGTCGCGCGAGCCGACTGGCAGCGTACTCCCACCGATTTGATTTTCTTCCGCTACTTCGTCGCGAACTACGGCCTGGACGCGTTTTACGACAAGAGCAACCTGCTGACGGCGGGCGCGCCGGGTCTGCTCGACCAGGTGCAGGCTCTGAATGCGGGCGATACCTACCTGATCAGCTCGAACACGGTCAGTTCGTTCCGTGCGACCTTTTCCCGGTCCGCGATCAATCGCGTGGGCGCGGCCGGCGTTCCGAACATGGCGCAGCTGGGGTCGGCGGTGAGTTCGCCGATCGCGAATTACACCGGGCAGGTGCAGATCAGCAACTACTTCAGCACGGGCGCGATTCCGGGTTACGTGTTCACGAACATCTACGGGCTCAGCGAAGATCTGGGCATGACGAAAGGCGCGCACCAGATCGCGTTCGGCGCGAACTGGACGCACACGCAGATGAACGCGCTCGGGCCGTTCCAGATGAATCCGCGCATGACGTTCAACGGACAGCTCACCGGGAACGCGCTGGCCGATTTCATGACGGGGAGTATGGACACCATGCTTCAGGGCGGCGGCCAGTATGCGCGCGACGGGCAGAACATGCCATCGCTTTACGTGCAGGATAATTGGCGGCTCACGTCGAGGCTGCAGATCAACGGCGGGTTGCGCTGGGATCCGTTCATTCCGCAGCACCAGGCGTATGGCTACGCCACGCAATTCGAGCCCTCGAAGTTTTATGCGGGCCAGGTGAGCAAAGTTTTCACGAATGCTCCTCCGGGCGTGACGTTCGCGGGCGATGCGGGATTCCCGGGCAAGTCCGATACGTATCCTCGATACGGCGACTTTGCTCCGCGCGTCGGATTGGTTTACGATCCGCGCGGAAAAGGCACGGA
>JAIQFJ010000444.1 GCA_020073325.1 Terriglobia bacterium
GACTGCGACAGCAACGGACAAGTCACGGTCGATGAAATTCTCGCAGGTGTGGCCATGAGTCTCGGAGAGGGTGAGCTTTGCGCTGCCTATGCCGGTGACGCTGGCGGTACAGTGTCCGTCGACGCGCTCATTCGCGCCGTCAAAATGCTGACCAGCGGTTTCCGCTTCATGACTGATACACGCGATACAGATCGTTCGTGATCGATTCCCACGCAAAGCGCTGCGCGTTATCCGTCGCCGCTCCGGAAAAGCGCCGAGCCATCTTGCGATCGTCCATCAGCGCGCGCAGCTTCTCCGCCAGATCGTTCGAATCGCCCGGCTGGAACAGCAGGCCGCTCGATTCGCTGATCACCTCCGGCAGACCGCCGTGATTGCTGCAGACCACCGGTTTCCCGCAAGCCTGCGCCTCGATCGCCGCCATGCCGAACATCTCGTGCGCGCGCGTCGGCATCACGAAAACGTCAGCCATGTTGTACACCGAAGGCAGCACCGCTTCATCGACGGCTCCCAGATAAATCACTTCGTGCCGCTCCAGCAGGCTCGCGAACCCGTTGTCGCCTTCTTGTCCGAACTGCGCGAGCGGTCCCGCGATCGCCAATCGGATCCTGCGACCCTCGCCGCGCAGTTTCGTGCACGCGTCCATCAGCAGATCGGTCCCCTTCTGCCGGCAGACGCGCCCGACATAGAGCACGACAAACTCGTCGCTCAATCCGAGCGCCGCCCGGCGCGTCGCGGCCGCCGCCGCATCGGGATAGAACTGCTGCAAGCTGACGCCGTTGTACACCACCTGCATCCGCTGCTCCGGAATCGACCAGTACCGCGCCGACTCCCGATGGCAATAGCTCGACACCGGCAGCAGCGATGAAAATTTCCCCAGCGCGCGCCGGTACCACGGAAAGAACGGATTCTGTTTCCCGCGTCGAAACTCGAAGAAATCGAACGAGAGCACGGTCTTCGCATCCAGCCCCGACGCAAACACCCGAGCCGCCGCCGCGCCTTCCGCCAGGCTGTGAAAATGAATCACATCCGGCTTGACGCTGCGCACATCGCGAAGGCTCTTGTAGAGGAACTCCGCCGCGCGAGCCAGACCGCTCTGCCGGCACACGATCGCCCGCACCTCGACGTCGCCATACTGGACGACACCCGCGCGATCTTCCGCCGAATACACGATCACCCGCGACCCCGTCTGCGTCTGCCGCGTCGCCAGTTCGCGGATCCGACGCTCCGTCGCGCCGCCCAGCGTGTAGAGGATCGGCAGCAGCGGCGGACCGATGTGAGTAATCGTCATGACCTACTTCGTTGCCGCCACCGGCTTCGGCGCGATCCCCGGACCCGCCGTACCCCAATGCTTCGCGATCGTCCCCGCCACCGGCCGCAGCACGCGAAGTTCGTGACGATGCCGCCGCGGCGACGTGGCCGCCAGACGCTCATACAACTCGATGTGCTTCTTCACCATCGATTCGATCGAATACGTCTTGCGCGCATGCTCGCTCATCGCAAACGACGCCGCGTGATACTGTCCGTAATGATCCAGCACGTTGTCGACGGTCTCGGCGACGTTCTCCACCGTGCCCGTCTCCAGCAGCCGTCCGAACCCCGCCGCCTGTTCCGGAATCCCGCCCACCGGGCTCGCGATGAAGGGCAACCCGCACAGCATCGCCTCGGTGATCACCGACGGCAGCGCCTCCGTGCGGCTGGGCAGCACCAGCACGTCGCTCGACCGGTACAGCGCAGCCAGTTCGCGAGGCTGCACTTTTCCTGCGAACCGCACGCGATCCGCGATCCCCAGGCTCGCCGCCAGCGCCTTCAAATCTTTCTCGAGCGCCGGATTCTGATACACCATCGTCAGCCGCGCGTCATGCCGGACCTTCGCGAACGCCTTGAGCAGCACATCGCAGCGCTTCATCGGAATCAATTGCCCGCTGAACAGCAATTGCCACGGCTGCCCCGCCCCGCGCGAGTTCTCGCGGCGATAGCTGTATTCATCCGTATTGATCCCGTTGGGAATCGTTTCATGCACCGCGCCCCGAATTCCATACAGATCGCTCTGCCGCTTTCTTTCGAGCTTCGACAGACTCACCGTCGCGTCCGCGATTCCGAGCACATACGCCATCGCCCACTTCACCGGCGTGCTGAACCGCGCACCGTCCATGTGACTGGTGTCGTGCGGCGTGAACGCGAACGGAGTCGACGAGCGATCCGCCGCCAGCCGCAGCGCGCCATAACTCAAGTGATGCACATGCACGACGTCGAACTTCTCGAAGTCCGCCTGGTCATAGTGACTGAGCGTCGTCACCGGGTGCCCCGCCGCGCGGCACCCGGCCGCGAGCGTCGTTTCCGGCGTGATTTTCAAATAGTCGCTCGGCGCGCCGCCCTTCGCGAAAATGCCGCCGATGATGCAGATTTTCATTCAAATTCTCCAGTGGTTAATAAGAACTGGCCAGCCTCGGAACGCGCATGCCGCGCAGCCAGCGCCGCACCTCGACCGCCGCGGCATACAGATAAACCGGCCCGAGAAAGTAAATCGCGATCTGGCTCACCACGCTCAGGCTCCACACCGACAACATCGCGCACCACATGAACATGTACTGAATCGCGAACGCGCCGAAGGACGATTCCGCCGCCGAAAACCACACATGCGCGCGCGCCAGCAATCGCCCCAGCAGGAAAAATCCCGCCAGGACGCCCGCCGCGTGGAAGTTCACAAATAACTCCGCTGAAAACGGAATGATCTGGTCTTCGTACCCCGGCATGCCGTACAGGACGCGATTGTAGAGCGCCGATCCGCTGCCTTCGCGAAAGCTTTTTCCCACGATCGGCACGGGCGACAGCGCCGAGGCCACCAGCGTCGATCCGCCATACGGATGCGCTCCCCACTCCTGCTGCTGCAGAAACAGCCCGGTCAGCGCGGGACCGCCTGCATAAGCCTGCACGGTGTCGGAAATCTCGTACAAGGAAGCTTCGATCGCGCCGACTCCCGCCAGCGCCGTCGGTGGCGCGAGCACTTTCGCGCGATATCCGCCCAGCATGAACAACAACGGAAACATCACCGCCAGTGCCGCGGCCGTCGCCACCGGCGAGATGCGCCGCACCCGCACGCTATAAGCCGCGATCAGCGACACCAGCGGAAAAACGAATGCCGCGCGATTAAAACTGAACGTCATGTTGGCCACCGTGATTCCGATCGCCGCCACTACCGCCCTGAACGTCGCCGAGCCTTCGCGGTCGGCCGAGCGCGACCACCACGCCACCAGCGCGAACGCGAAAAACGGCCGCAGGACCGTATCCAGGAACGCGGTAATTCCGCCGTCGGCACCCAGTTTCGTGTTCACCATCGTGCTTGGGTCCAGCAGCATTCTCGTCAATCGCCCCGGACTCCCGAAGGCGAGATAGAAACCCACCATGCCCAGTGCGGCGAAGATGACCGCAGTCGTTCTCCCCGGCGCGGTCGAAAAAACACGCAGCGCCAGCGGGGCGCGCCCTTCGCCGGCGAATCCCAATCCCAGGCACAGCCCGATATAGGCGATCACATCGATCGCGATCGATCCTTCCATGGATGCGCGCGTCGGCATGCCGATAAACAATTCGTTCTTCGGATCCACCGCCATCACCAGCATCGGCGCCACCACCAGCTTGATCAGCAGCAGCCCCAGCGCGACGTTCACCGGCGAAAAATAGTGATCCGTGCGGAACCTGCACTTCGGCACCATCCATTGCATCAGCGCGTAGACCGCCGCCGCCGCAATCGTGACAAACAACCGCCGCTCCGCCGGACATGCGACCACCGCCGTCGCCGCGATCAGCGGCAGCGCGAGCGTCCAGGCCGGGTGCAGCAAGTGATTTTCGGTTCGCCGCATCTTAGACCGGGGCCGCCACCGCCTGCATCGCCGGCGCTTTTGCTTTCGGCTGATACCGCAGGCAAATCCACAACGTGATCGACGCCGCCGTGTAGGCCAGCGCAAACGCCATCGCCAGTCCCGACGCGTGCCAGATCGGAATCAGCCACCACGCGCACAGGAAAAACGTCACTGACAGCAGCGCGTCCGTCCCCGTGCGAGCCCACGCGCGGTTGTCGCTCATCAGCGCCGCGCCCAGTTGCGTATTCAACACCGTCGGAATCGCCGACAGCGCCAGAATCGCCAGCACCGGCCATCCATGCGCGAAGCTCGTTCCGAACAGCGCCATCAGCGGCTGCGAAAGCGCCATGCAGATCAACACCGGCGGCACCGTCGACAGCATCCCGAATCCGACGTTCCAGCGCAGCGCGCTCTTATATCCGTTCGCATCTCCGGCCGACCGCAGCCGCGCCAGCGTCGGCACCACAATCCGCGAAACCGAAATCGGCACGAAAATCAACAGGAACCGGAATCGATCCGCCGCCGTGAACAGAGCCATCTCCGCCAGCCCGCCGCCCTGCTTCACCAGCAGCGCGTTCGTCATCCACGTGATCGGCGCCACGACGATTCCCGAAACGTACGCCGGAAAACTGAACATGAACAGCACCTGGCGCTCCGACGCCCATCCTGAAAAGGACAGCCGGATCCCGCGCTTGGCGCACTCGCCGCGCAGAATGATTCCGTTCAGCAGACAGGTCCATGCCAGCGCGATCGTCAAGCCCGCGATCGCTCCCGCCGCGCCGTTCGTCTTCGCCAGAATCGCCACCACCGGCAGACTCAACACGCCATTCCACGCGCTCAATTTCGCGATTCGTGAAAATGCCTCCAGGCCCGTCAGCGCTCCCGTCTGTACCGACTCGATCACGCCCAGCACCAGCAATCCCGACGCCTGAATCAACGGCCTCGTCAGGTCCGCCGACCCCAATCCCCGCGACGCCAACTGGGGAGCCAGCGCGATCAGCGCCAGCGTCATCAATGCGCCCGCGAACACCGCGACCGTCAGCGAAAGCGCCAGGATCCGTCCCGCGCGCACGCGATCCGTTTCGCGATATTCCGCCAGAAATTTCGTGGTCGTGATCGAAAGCCCGAGTCCCGCGATCGGCCCGAACATCCCCACCGTGCTCTGCATGATGGCCACCTGCCCGAACTGCTCCTGCGACAGCACCCGCGCGCAGATCATCAGCGCGATCAGGTTCGCGCTGCGCGCAATCAGCGCAGCGGCAAAGGACCACCCCGCCATCGTCGCCATCTCCGCCTGCTGCTTCACGGCGGCGACAATTTTTGAAAGAAATGTTGGCACGGATTTATTGAGTCCAGCGATTCAACACCGTGCCCAGCACGGGAATTCCATCCTGCTGCAGCCGCG
>JAIQFJ010000445.1 GCA_020073325.1 Terriglobia bacterium
CATGTCGAGGCCGAGATCGATCAGCTGATTTCGTATTTATCCGAGTACACAAATGAGGACCCGATCATCGTTGCCGCCTGGTTTCATCACCGCTTTACTCAAGTTCATCCGTACCAAGACGGAAATGGCCGCGTTGCACGCGCGTTGACAACGCTGCTGCTATTGCGCGGCGATCTACTCCCGCTTGTTATCGATCGAGATCTCCGAGTTGAATATATCGACGCACTTGAGAAGGCAGACAGGTCCGACCTTTCGCCGTTAGCGCAAATATTTGCCGGGCTCGAACGGAACGCAATTCTCCGAGCCCTCAGCGTGGATGTTGACGCTGAGATAACGCATCAAGAGAGTCTAACGTCTGCAGTGATTGGCAGCCTGGCTGATAAGTTCAACAAGCGACGTATTCAGAAGGTCGCGGACCTGAGGCGAGTGAATCAGGTCGCGACGGAATTTCGACATCGCACGCGCGGACTCCTTGAGGTCTCCTTCAATGAGCTAGAAGGGGCGCTGATCGAAATTGGGGAGCCGCGCATCACGATGCTCGAGGGCGGGCCCGATCGCAATAATTCGCACTGGTATCGGTTCGAGGTCGCCCAATCTGCGAAAGAGGCCGGGAAGTTCGCGAATTTTTCTGAAGATCACTTCTTTATCCGCGGGTCTATCAGAGTGAACAGAGAGAGGCTGGCGTTTGTTGTGTCGTTTCACCACGTGGGTAGGGAGCTGTCGGGAATCATGGAGGCTACGGCTTTCTCGAAACTCGAATCGTACGAAGATTCTGAAGATCGTGAGTCCGTCTCCGAAAGCTTCTCGGTCTGTTCCGTTGAACCGTTTGTGTTTACGAACAAGACGAAATTAGACGACGTGCAAGATGTGTATGCTAGATGGCTTGACGCAGCTTTGGCAGTCGCGCTCAAGGAGTTTGGCGATCGATTGTAGAAACTAATCGATCAACCCACTCCGCAACGAAAACCGCACCAACTCCCCCGTCGAGTGGAGATTCAGCTTCTCCATGATCCTTCCTCGATGCGCCTCGACGGTGTACACACTCAAATTCAGCAGCGTCGCGATCTCTTTGTTCGTCTTGCCCTCGGCGATCATCTGCAAAACCTCGCGCTCGCGGCTGGTCAACAAATCCAGCGGATCCGTCACGTGCTTGCGATAATCCGTCAGAACTGCGTCCGAAACTCCGGGGCTCAGATATCCTTCGCCTCTTGCGACCGCACGCACGGCGGCCAATAGATCCGCGTCGACGGAATCTTTCAGCAAATATCCGCGAGCACCGGCGCGCAGAATTTCGCGGACGTAGACCGCATCTTTATGCATGCTGAGCGCGAGGACGCGGGCGCGCGGGGCGGCCTCAGCGATCCGGCGCGTGGCTTCGATGCCGTTCAGTTCCGGCATGGTCACGTCCATCACGACCAGGTCGGGCTGCAGCTTTTCGGCGAGCTCCACCGCCTCGCGCCCGTTCGCGGCTTCTCCCACGATCTGCATGTCCTGCTGCGCGCCCAGGATCATTTTGAATCCTTGGCGCACCAGCACGTGGTCGTCGGCCAACAGAATCTTGATCAAGCCCTCTCCTCCGCCAATTTTCCGAGCGGCGCCGAAACTTCGATGGTCAACCCGCCGCCCGGTGTCGTTTTCATTTTAAGTTCGCCGCCCGCGCTGCGCGCACGCGCGCGCATTCCGTTCAGCCCCATGCCGCCGCCGCGAGCCTCCGAAATACCCTTGCCGTTGTCCTGAATCGTCAGCCGAATCTCGTCCTTCTCCTTGCGCAGGTGAATGGACACGCGCGTCGCGCCCGAATGACGGGCGATATTGGTCAGCGCCTCCTGCACGATCCGGAACAGGTGTGTCTCGGTTTCATCCTGAAGGCGGCCGGTGAACTCGGATTTGTATTCGACCTCGATCCGCGCCCGATCGCGAAAACGATCGGTCAGCCAGCGGATCCCCGCGTCGAGCCCGAAATCGTCCAGAATGGTCGGCCGCAGCAACTGCGACAATTCGCGAACGTTCGAGATCGCTCCGTCGACCAGTTTTACGGCATCGTCGATGCGCGCGCGATCTTCCCGATCCGGGTGCCGAGCGGCGATCGCGGCGAGGTTCGTCTTGATCGCGGTGAGCGATCCGCCCAGTTCATCGTGCAGCTCGTGCGAAAAGCGGCGAGCCGTCGATTCCTGCACTTCCATCAAGCGGAACGACA
Organism: Terriglobia bacterium; assembly: GCA_020073325.1. Taxonomy (GTDB): domain Bacteria; phylum Acidobacteriota; class Terriglobia; order Bryobacterales; family Bryobacteraceae; genus Palsa-187. The sequence goes on from JAIQFJ010000445.1 coordinate 2,198, forward strand.
CGCGGCTCAGTTCGCCGGTCTGCGATTCCATCTGCCGGAACACACGGGCCGCGATCCGCACAGTCACCACCGCGGCCACCAGAGCGACGATGAACGACGCGCCGATCAGGATGGCCGATTCCTCCGCCAGCTTTTCCGACTGCTGATCCATGTTGCGCCGCGTCTCTACGGCGCGCGCATACGTCAGGTCGACCAGCCGCGCCACCACGACGGTCACCGCTTCGTGGCGGAAAAACAGGTCGCGCGACGAAGCGCTGGTGACTTTCTTCTGCGCCAGGACCTCGCGCGTGGCTTGCGAAAAATCGAGGACCGCGCGCTCCAGGTTGTTCCAGGCCGCTTCGTTCGGTCCGCTGCGCGCCTCGGCCACCATCCTGTGAATCTCGCCTTCGGTCTGGTCGAGATCGGCCAGCACGCGGTCGCGATTGACGGCGTCGGGAGTGTTCGAGAGGCGATAGAGCGTCGTGTTCAGCACGCCCTGCTCGCGTTCCACTTCGTCGAGCAGCCGCGCGGTGAGGAGCTGATTATTCACCAGCTCGGCAGCGCTCGCGGCGATGGAGCGCGCGTTGTTCACTTCGATGATCGCCGCCGCGGCCAGCAGCGCGATCACCGCGGTGAAGCCGATCACCAGCACTCGTAACAGGTTGCGCATCCGGCTCTTTTTACACCCAACTTCAGACTAACTTTTATTCATTAACTTTCGCTTGGCGCAAATAGCTCAACGAGGCTATTCAGACTCCCGCGCGGAGGTTATCGCCGTTAAAAAAGATCGGGCGCATCATTGGATCGTGGGTGGCAGAAAGCACCCCGAAGAAAGAGAGAGAGACGAAAATGAAACGCATGATTCTGTTGGCCACGCTGGCTTCGGTTGCTGCCTTCGCGCAGACTGGAGCGACCGGGAGTGCTCAGGGTTCCACCCCTGCCAAGCCGGTGGTGAAGAAACACAAGAAGAGCACGAAGAAGTCGGCGAAACCGGCCGGCTCGACGGCTCCGGCGGCAAAGACCGCGACCACTCCGGTGAAAAAGTAGACGCCGGTAAAGAGGAATTGGTTCGTTCAGCGCCGCGGATGGGTCCTTCGCCTGTCCGCGGTTTTTTTATCCGACGCTGGCGACGTCTTCGATGCTGACCGGACGAATGTAGTACAGGAATCTTCCGCAGCTTTCGCAGGCCATTAACGTTTCCCCGCGCTTCAGGTCCTGCATGTACTGCGGGCGAATCACGATCTGGCAAGCCGAGCAGCGCCCGTCCACCGCTTCCGCCGCCACCGTGCCGTGCCACTTCTTGCGGATCCGATCGTAGCCGCTGCGTGTCGAGGCCGGCAGTTTTCCGTAGGCTTCGGCCCGCTCCGCGCGCAATTGATCGAGCTGCTTCTGGTCCGAGGCGGTCCGCTCGCGAGCTTCGTTCTTCTCGCGATCCACCACCTGCTTTTCTTCCTTCAGGGCGGCTTCCGCTTTCTTCACGTTCTGATCCAGCGGTTCCGATTCGCTCATCAACTCCAGGATCCGGTCCTCGGCCTTGCGGATTTCCTTCTGCGCGAACTCGATTTCGTTCTGAAAAGCCCGATACTGCTCGTTGGTTTTCGCCTGCAGCATCTGGTCGCGCAGTTTCGAAATTTTCTGTTCGTGGACCTGGATGTCGCCTTCCAGCTTTTTGCGATCCTTCTGATTCGCCACCAGCGCGGCGCGGTCCGCCTCCAGCTTGCGGTTGTGTGATTCCAGTTGCTTCTCGATCACGGCGATGTGCTTGGGAAGCGCGGCCACTTCCTTGTCGAGCATCGCAATCTTCTGGTCTAGCGATTGAAGCTGAATCACCAGATGAATATCTGGGTGCATGGGCGATTCCATATTAACACGCGTCGCGAGTCGCACGATGTACATTGGTTAGAGCATGACTCACCATTTCGAGAGTCTTCCGGCTGTTCCATTAACGATCGAAGGATCAAGCGTCCTGCACCAGATGCTGCGGGTCCGCTGGCCCGCCTGGCGCGCGTTGCCCGCGGCGGAGCGATCCCAAATCCTCGACGAAGCGGCCACCGCGCTCGCCCTGCAGGAGCGCGCCGGCAGCGCCGCGTTTTCGCTGCTGGGTCACAAGGGCGACCTGATGCTGGTGCATTTCCGCGATCATTTCGACGCGCTCGGCGATGTCGAGCAGCGCCTGACGCGCCTGCGCCTGTGGGATTTTCTGGAGCAGACCACGTCGTATCTCTCCGTGGTCGAGCTGGGATTGTACGAATCGACGGTCAAGACGTATTCGTCGCTGGTCGAGCGCGGCGTTCAGCCGCACACGCCGGAGTGGGACGCGGAGATTGCCGAAACGCTGACCCGCCAGCGCGCGGCAATGAAGCCTCGCCTGTTTCCGGAGATGCCCGGGCACAGCTACATCTGCTTTTATCCCATGGACCGGCGACGTGGGGAGCATAAGAACTGGTATCAACTCCCCATGATCGAACGCCAGCGCCAGATGCAGGAACACGGCGAAGTGGGCCGCCGCTACGCGGGCACGGTGAAGCAGATCATCACGGGATCGATCGGTTTCGACGATTGGGAATGGGGCGTCGATCTGTTCGCCGACGATCCGCTGGTGTTCAAACGCCTGATCTATGAAATGCGCTTCGACGAGGTGAGCGCGGTCTATGCGCTGTTCGGGTCGTTCTATATCGGCCGCCGAATTTCCCCGGACGAATTCACCAAGATGCTTTCCATTTGAAGGGCCAGCCCTGGCCGTCAGGCCGAGGTTGATCCGTATGCTTCGTCCAAAATTTCCACGACGTGCGACACCCGCTGTCCGCGCCCCCAGCGCTCGACTCCCGCGCGAAGCTGCAGCATGCATCCCGGATTCGACGTCACGATCCGATCCGCACCGGTGGCGTTCACCGCTTCCATTTTCTTTTCGAGCAGCGCCATCGACATGTCCGTGTGCACGACATTGTAAATCCCCGCGCTGCCGCAGCAGTGGTCGGAGCCGCGCATTTCTTTCAGCACGAGTCCCGGAACGCGCTTCAGCAACTGCCGCGGCGCGCTGCGGACCCGCTGGCCGTGCGCCAGGT
>JAIQFJ010000446.1 GCA_020073325.1 Terriglobia bacterium
GCTCGCGTCCTGGTCGCAGGAGATCGCGGCGATGTGGCGCTTCACCCGCAACAACGGCATCACCGAAGGTTTCCACAACAAAATGGAGCTCATCAACCGCCAAGCCTATGGGTTCCGAAACTTCCAAAACTACAGACTTCGCGTGAAGGTGTTATGTTCTTAGAATCAGTCTGGAATCGGGGTTCGCCCCCGTTGTTGGCGTAGAGCCCGGAAAGCCCATTTTTATTGGTGTTTTGGTCGGGGCGGGGCGATTCGAACGCCCGACCCCCTGCGCCCAAGGCAAAGCCGCAATAGCTAAGTAGTTGTGTTTTCTACGCGCAGGAGTGCGCGATTCGCGGAGAAAACGGCGCATTCGGCGCTATCTGCACATAAAGTGCACATACGTTACTCCCACGCGGGTTTCGTGTGCTGCCATAGCCCCATACCGCGCCGCCCTGCGCGCCGCCGTCGCCCACGTCGCGCCGGCAGGCCGAGGCTGGACGTACGGGACCATTGGCGTTAACCGGCGCGCCAGCCACGCCGTTGGCTTCGGGCACTCCTCAGAATAGATCCGAGTGCGTTCCCGTGCGGACGAGGTGAAGGTCCAAGCCGTCGATTTTGTAGATCAGCAGCCAGTCCGGTTCGATGTGGCAGTCGCGGAAGTGCTTCCACTCGCCGCCGAGCGGATGGTCCTTGTAGCGCGGCGGCAGCGGATTTCCCTCTATGAGCAGCAGGATCGCCTCGCGCAACTTCGCCATGTCCTTGTTGCGCTTCTGGGCGAGTTTGACGTCGCGCCGGAACTGCGTGCCGCTGATCGGGTTCCGCAAGGACTAGACTCCCAGGTCCTTGAACAGCGCGTCAGTGGACTTGTGGCGCTTGCCCTGGCCCTTGTCGGCGGCGCGCATCGCCTTCAACGTGGTCGCGTTGGGGATCTTCACATCGAAGGGCAGGGCTTTCTCCGCGACCACGCGGACCAGCAACATGCGCACGGCGTCGGATACGGACATTCCCATCGCCGCCAGCGTCTTCGTGGCCCTCTGCTTCGTCTTTTCATCCACGCGAACGTGAACCATCGTGGTCGACATGATTACCCTCTGAGATACATTGTATCGCACGTCTTCAGTGCAGTCGGTAAGTCCGCTTTACTGCGCCCTGGCGGCGGTTGCGATGAAGTCTGCCATCTGGTCCAGGTTCTGGTCGGGCGCCAGCCTGAAATATGCGAACCGTTCATCGTGCTTCGGAGCGACCCCAATCGTCCGGCCCGCGGCATTGGACGGAACCCTGATCAGCACGTAGACGCCATCTTCCAGCAGTGGGTCGGTGCCGTTGATCTTGCCCTTACCCTCCTGGTACACCACGATCTTCGCGGCAGTGGCGTCGCTGGATTGCGCGAAGATGCTGAAGCTGCCTTTATACTCCCTCGATCCGGTCGGCCCTGTCCGCGGGTAGACCCTGCGAAAGAGTTCTGCTGCACGCTCGCGCAGAGGGGCGGCGTAGTCCAGCAATGGCGCGGTCTGGTAGCTGGTTGCCGGTAGAGGTGGCACTTCGAATCTCATGTCTTTGCTCCTGCGATCCGTCACAGGTTGGACGGATGCGCCGCCACTCATCGTAACGCGGCTCGCACTTCCTGATTCGCGGCGGCGAACGAGGAAATGCAGCACACCTCCCTGGTGCAACCCGCTAAAATCATTTGGTTGTCTTAAATCAATCTATGGCGAACAAGAAGAAGGCGAAGCCGGTTGCGACCGAGAGTAGTCTCGACAAGGTTACCGATTACAGGTTCCCCGATGCGACCCGTAAGAACAACCCACCGGCGAAGATCGCCGCCGAAGGGCACGTGCCGCTCATTCCGAAGGCCGAGTACACGTACAGCCCGCGCCGCCCGCCCGAACTGCGCTTCGACCCGACCGGCCGCGCGGACAAGTTGCCGGAGTTGCTGGCGACCACCAGGCAACGGAAGCTGACGGAGGTTGAGGCGTCCACGCTCGCAGAGGCTTTGCATGCCCACGAACCGTGGCTGGAGTGGGCTGGCAAACGCGAGGCGCGCTCGTTCGCCGTCGATCCTGTGGCACTCCACATCCACGAGCGCGTAAGCGCGCAGGCGATCCTAAAGGTTGCGGCCCGCGAGGACGTGAACCGTTCCCTGTTCGCGGACCCGGAACAGGAGTACAACGAGGCAGTCCAGTTCTACAAACACGACGTGGATTGGTCCAACCGACTCATCTTGGGCGATAGCCTCCAGGTCATGTCATCACTGGCGCGGCGCGAGGATCTTGCGGGCAAAGTGCAGATGATCTATATCGACCCGCCCTACGGGATCAAGTTCAAGAGTAACTTCCAGCCCGAGGTCGGGAACCGAGACCCTAAAGACAGGGATGCTGACCTGACCTGAACCGCCCCGGGTTTACCGGAGGCTCCAATACTTGAGAAGGTGGAGCCATGACGAAAGAGAGAGTGAGATATTCGCCGGAAGTGCGGGAACGCGCCGTGCGAATGGTGGTGGAGCATACGGGGGAATACCCTTCGCGATGGGCGGCAGTGAGTTCGGTGTCGGCCAAGATCGGATGCAACGCAGCCACACTGCATGAATGGGTGAAACGCTGGGAGATCGACCGGGGAGCGCGTGCCGGAGTTCCCACCGATCTGGCCGAGAAGATGAAGGCCCTGGAGCGGGAAAATCGCGAGCTCCGGCAGGCCAACGAGATCCTGCGCAAGGCGTCGGCGTATTTTGCGGCGGCGGAGCTCGACCGCCGGTCCAAGCCATGATCGGATTCATCGACGATCACCGCAACGAATATGGGGTCGAGCCGATCTGCCGCGTATTGCCGATCGCCCCATCGACGTATCACGAGCACGCTCTCCAGCGTCGCGATCCTGGGCGGATGTCCGCGCGTGCCAAGCGCGATGCCATGCTCAGAGTCGAGGTGAAGCGTGTGTTCGATGCCAACTTCGGCGTCTATGGAGTGCGCAAGCTCTGGTGGCAGCTTCTCAGAGAAGGCTTCGCTGTGGCGCGCTGCACGGTGGAGCGGCTGATGCGAAAAATGGGCCTGAAAGGCGTGATCCGCGGCAGGACGGTCCGCACCACCATCGCAGATAAAGCAGCAGCTTGTCCTCTCGATCACGTAAACCGCCAGTTCCACGCTCCGGCTCCGAACCGGCTGTGGTTGTCCGACTTCACCTATGTGGCCACCTGGTCGGGGTTCGTGTATGTGGCGTTCGTCATCGACGCCTATGCACGGAGAATCGTGGGATGGCGAGTGAGCCGCACGGCGCACGCCGGTTTTGTTTTAGACGCGTTGGAGCAGGCCTTGTATGATCGCAGACCGGTGAGCGGCGCTGGACTGGTTCATCACTCCGATCGCGGCAGCCAGTACGTCTCGATCAAGTACACCGAGCGGCTGGCCATCGCAGGGATCGAACCTTCGGTGGGCAGTGTCGGTGATTCCTACGACAACGCCTTGGCCGAGACCATCAACGGACTCTATAAGGCCGAGCTGATTCACAGACGCGGACCTTGGCGTTCCTTCGAGGCTGTGGAGTTCGCTACCCTCGCATGGGTCGACTGGTTCAATCATCGCCGGCTGATGGGGCCGATTGGCAACATCCCGCCGGCCGAAGCGGAACAACGTTACTACGCCTCGCTGGAACGGCCAGCCTTGGTGGCGTAACTCAGATCAACACGCCTCCGGTAAACCCGGGGCGGTTCACACCGGAGGATTTCCAGAATTCCGATCTCGTCCGTAGCGCCGTAGTTCAAAAGCTTCCCGTTATCGGGGAGGCTGTCGCGCGGCTTTCCAACGAGATCAAAGAACGCAACCCTCAGGTGGAGTGGGCCCAAATCACCGGATTTCGCAATGTTCTCATCCACGCCTACTTTGGCATCGACTGGGACATCGTGTGGCAAGCGGCCAAGGACAAGTGCCCCATACTCCGGGAGCTGGTTGCGGAGATTCTCGCGGCAGAGTCCGGCCATCAGGCCGAGTAAAGAGGGCTTCAGGGTTCTTCGCGATTCAGGCTCTCACGGGCAAAGATCAATCACTACGGAGTGAAATGAGTAGTCGAACCACCGTTTGAACTCTTGGAATCCCATTTGTTTTGGCCATGTCTCAGTGTCGCGATACCAGCTATCGAGTTCGTGGATGAAGATTTCCTTGCAGGCCTTGCGCAAGCTTGCCATCGCTTGCCGATCGTTGTCGCACTCCGGCAGAAGATACACGCTCGGTTCCGACTGAACTTGCAGGAGAGAGATTCGAGCCGAGGTCGGATCGGCCTCGTGCAACCAGTCCAGGTAGCGTTGCCCGGGGACAATGACGACGGCCGTTCGATTGACGAAGCGCATCTCAACATCTAAACAATGCTGTCGGATAGAATGCGGGATTGCTCATTTTTCTTCGTATCCTGTTCAGCCGTCGCACAGCCCTGATTGCCGAAAATCTGTTCCTCCGAAGGCAGCTTGCTCTATTTCGGGAGCGCGAGGCGAGACCCCGGCGAGCGAGTTCCGCAACACGAGCCTGGCTGATCATACTCAGCCGGTTTTTCAATTGGCGAGATGCACTCGCTATCGTCAAGCCGGCGACCTTCGTGAAATGGCATCGAACCGCATTCCGGAGATTCTGGACCTGGAAATCTCGCAACCGTGGAAGACCACGGCTCCCATCCTATATCCGAGAACTGGTCCGCGAAATGGCGCGCGAGAATCCGATCTGGGGCGAGGGAAAGATCGCTGACGAGCTGTCCTTGAAACTCGGCATTAAAGTTTCGCCGCGGACGGTTCGTAAGTACTTGGGGATGGATCATCCCCGTGGCCGAGGCTCCGATCAGCGTTGGACGACGTTCGTCAGGAATCATGCAAAGGCCATTGTCGCTTGTGATTTCTTCGTGTCTGTGACCGCGACGTTCCGCATTGTGTACGTCTTCGTCGCGATGGAGATCGGCTCGCGGCGGATTCTTCACTGCAATGTGACAGACCACCCGACGGCCGAATGGACAACGCAGCAGTTCCGCGAGATTCTCGCTGAGACTCATCCTTACCGGTTCGTTCTGCATGACCGGGACTCGATCTTTGCACCCGCGCTGGACCTTGCCCTCAAGGACTTTGGAATACGAGCGTTGAAGACGCCGGTTCGCGCTCCCCAAGCGAATGCGTTCTGCGAACGGCTGATCGGGACCATACGCCGCGAGTGTCTGGACTTCCTGATTCCCATGAACGAGCGTCATCTCTGGATGATCCTGAAAGAGTTCGTTCGGTATTACAAC
>JAIQFJ010000026.1 GCA_020073325.1 Terriglobia bacterium
AGACCCCACGACACGAACACACCGTAGCGCCGCGCGGAAGCTGTTTCCCACAAAACGGGCACAGCCGTAAAGCCTCGGTGATCGTCTCCGCCCGAGGCTCCGGCTCCGGCTCCGGTTGCGATTCGAGCTTATGAACCCTCGCCACCAGTTCGCGCCGAGCTTCGGATTCCCGCTCCAGCCGCCGCTCCAGTTCGCGGACGCGTCCCGAAAGCTCCGACCAAACGACAGCCAGCAACAGCGCCAGAATCACCACCAGAAAGATGATCATGAGATCGCAACTAGATAATGCTCACTCCTCCACTTTCCTTTCAAGCTTGTGGGGCCGCCAGTCATGGCGGCGAGCCGGCTGCCAAGCCGGCTGGTCTTCCCCTCAGTCAACTCGCGCGCCCTTGCCCACGCCCGACAACTGAAATATAGTAACCCCGTATGAAGAAACTCACGCGACGCACCGTGATCGCCTCCGCCACCCTGGTCCCCGTCGCCGCGATCCGCTCCGCCGCGCAAATCCCCCACTTCGCGATCCTCGAAGCCGCCGCCGACCGCATCCTCCCTCCCGACGACCTCGGCCCCGGCGCCAAACAAGCCGGAGCAGCCAACTATATCGCGACCGTCGTCGCCGCCGACCAGCCCTTCCTCAACAACCTATCTTTGATCGATGACGAATCGCAAAAGCGATTCCATAAATCCTTCGTCGACCTGGCCCCGGCAGATCAGGACTCCGTCCTCACTCACATCGAATCCACCGCGCGCCCCTTCTTCGCGCGACTCCGCCAGCTCACCCTCGAAGGTATGTTCGCCGACCCTTCTTACGGCGGCAATCGGCAATTCGCCGGATGGGACCTGATCCGCTACCCCGGTCCTCGCCTCGCCGTCTCACCCGAAGAACAAAAACTGCGCGACCCCATCAAACCGGTCCGCCGCTCGGCAAACAATGCCCATTAAACTAAAGCCCGTCGACGTCGCCATCGTCGGCCTCGGAGCCGCCGGAGGTGTCGCCGTCCTTCCGCTCGCGCGCGCCGGCCTGAAAATCGCCGCCATCGAAGCCGGAACCTGGATGAACCCGCACGATTTCCGGCCCGACGAGTTGCACAACAACGTGCGCGGCCTGCTCACGTCGGTCCCTAAAGCGAATCGCGAAGTCCCCACCGTGCGCGACGCCCCGGGCGCACCCACGCGCCGCGGCGCAATTCATCCGATGATGAACGCCATCGGCGGCACGAGTATCCACTACTGGGCGCAAAGCTGGCGTCTCAATCCCTGGGATTTCAAAACGCGCACCGAAGTCACCAAACGCTACGGCGCCGCCGCGATCCCCCGCGGATCGACCGTCGAAGACTGGCCCATCTCCTACGACGATCTCGAAAATTACTACGACACGATCGAGCACGAAGTCGGCGTCAGCGGTAAAGCCGGGAACATCCAGGGCCGCATCGATTCCGCCGGCAACGTCTACGAAGCCCCGCGCCGCCGCGAATATCCGATGCCTGCCCTGCGCGGCTCCGGCTTCACCGATCTCATGATGGACACCGCGAAGCAACTCGGATGGAAGCCCTTCCGTCCGCCGGCCGCGATCAATTCAAAAACCTGCGCCTACCACGGCTATTGCGACCGCGGCGGCTGCCACATCAACGCGAAAAATTCCACCGCCGTCACGACCATTCCCGCCGCGCTCAAAACCAAAAATCTCACGATCTTCGATCTCGCCCACGCGACTCGAATCGAGTCCGCCCCGGACGGCCGCGCCTCCGGCGTCACCTATATTCGCAACGGAAAGGAATATTTCCAGCCCGCGCGAGCCGTTCTGCTTGCGTCCTACACCTACGAAAACACGCGCCTGCTGCTGCTTTCAAAGTCGAAGCCCTACCCGCGCGGTCTCTCGAACAATCACGGCCAGGTCGGCAAACATTACTTCGGACATTGGCAGAACGGCGTCACCGCGCTGTTTCCGTTCGACATCAACGTCTGGTACGGAACCCCCGCGCAAGCCGCCGCCATCGACGATTTCGCCGACGACAACTACGACCACACCGGCCTCGGCTTCATCGGCGGCACCACTCTGCAGCCGCACACCGAAATGCATCCGATCGCCTCCGCCAACATGAACACGTTCGGCCGAGCCCCGTCGTGGGGCGCGAAATGGAAGGCCTTCATCCACGAAAACGCCGCCCGCCACACATCGGCCTACATGCAGACCTCGGCGTTTCCTTACGAGCAAACTTTCCTCGACCTCGACGACGAAGTCCGCGACCCGCTCGGCGATCCCGTCTGCCGCGTCACCAGCGGTCCCAAGGAAAACGAATCCCGCGCCGTCGCCTACGCGCAAAAGAAAATGGAAGAATGGTTCCGCGCCGCCGGAGCCATTGAAGTGATCCGCCCGCAGGCGAATCCCCCCGGCGTCAGCACCCATGCCTACGGCGGCACCCGCATGGGCGACAACCCCGAATCGAACGTCGTCGACCGCTGGGGTTTTGCCCACGAATGCCCCAACCTCGCGATCCTCGGCGCCTCCGTCATGGGCACCAGCGGCGCCCGCAACCCGACCCTCACCGCCCAGGCCCTCTCCTGGCGTACCGCCGACCGGTTAATCGCCACCTGGAAATCAATCTAAGCCAGATCCATCAAACCATGTGGGGCCGCCAGCCATGGCGGCGAGCCGGTTGCCAAACCGGCTGGTCTTCGTCTTTCGGTCAAGTTGTCCCCGACGCCGACCCCACATCGATTTGTAATATGCTTCAGTAATTAGGAGATCTTTGAATGAAAGCCCTTACTCTGCTCGCGGCAGCCACGCTGCTTGCCGCCGGAGCGCTCGCACAAGGCCGCGGTAACCAGCGCCCCGGAGCTCAGCCTCCCGCCGCCAATCAACCCGAACCTCAACCCGGTCAGGCCCGCCGCGGACCTCCCGCCGAGGAAAAACAAAGCGTCACGCATCACAAAGCCCACATCGGCGGACAGGACATCAGCTACACCGCCACCGCCGCCACCTACGTCGTCAAAGCCGACGACGGCACCCCGAAAGCCAGCATCTTCTTCGTCGCCTATATCAAGGACGGCGTGACCGACCCCACCCGCCGCCCGCTCTCCTTTGTCTATAACGGCGGCCCCGGATCCGCGTCTCTCTTCACCCACATGGGACTCGGCCCCAAGCGCATCGTCCTCACCGACGACGGCCACGGCATGCCCGCGCCCTACTCGATCGTCGATAACGAAGATTCCTTCCTCGACGCCACCGATATGGTCTTCATCGACGCGGTCTCGACCGGCTACAGCCGTCCCGCGCCCGGCGAAAATCCGTCGCAGTTCTACGGCGTCGTCCAGGACGCGACCACCTTCTCCGATTTCATCTATCAGTACGTCACACGCACGGAGCGCTGGGCCTCGCCCAAATTCCTCCTCGGCGAAAGCTACGGCACCACGCGATCCGCGCAGCTCTCGCAGATCCTGCAGCAGCGCCATCAGATGTACCTGAGCGGCGTCGCGCTCATCTCCTCCGTCGGCTTCGGCAACTGGGGCGCCGACGATCGTACGATCTTCTTCCTGCCCACGCAATCCGTCTCCGCCTGGTATAACAAGCTGCTCCCTCCCGATCTGCAGAAGCTCAGTGTCGAGCAGATCGCGCAACAGGCCCGCGAGTTTGCTCACGGCGAATACGCACAGGCGCTCGAGAAAGGTGACCAGATCTCGCCTGCTGAATATAAGAAGGTGGTCGCCGACCTGGCCCGTTTCACCGGCCTTTCTCCCAAATACATCGAGGAAGCAAATCTGCGCGTGAGTTCGCAGCGCTGGTTCAAGGAACTGATGCGCGACAAGCGCAAGACCATGGGCCGCCTTGACGCCCGCTTCACCGGCATGGACATCGACGCCGCCGGCGAGCGCTATGAATACGATTCGAGCGAAGCCTCCTACGAAGGCGCTTACGTCGCCATGTTCCACGACTACGTCCGCCGCGACCTGCAATGGAACAGCGATCTCTATTACACCGTCAGCGCCAACGTGCGCCCGTGGGATAACGGCCAGCCCGGCGGTCCCGCCGAAGCCCTTCGCTCCGCCATGACCCAGCAGGGTTCGCTCAAACTGCTGGTCGTCTGCGGCTACTACGACCACGCCACGCCGTTCAACGGAATCGAACAGACCGTCTCGCACATGATGCTCGAGCCGTCCGTCCGCAAGAACGTTTCGTTCACTTACTACGAAGCCGGCCACATGATGTACATCGATAAGAAGGCCCGCGAAAAACTGCATCGCGACATCGACTCCTGGATCAACGCCAGCTTCACTCCCGGCGGATCCACCGGAGCCGCCACCTCCGCCCAGCACGTCCAGTAAACGTACGCCACACATCGGCGCCGCGGAACGTAGAGGATCCGTCTGCGTTCCTCAGCGGCGCGGCGATAGGATTGCTTTAGCGCGGGTATGATCCGCAACATCGTCCTCGCGACTTTGTTTTCGTCAATCGGGCTCTTCGGACAAAGTTCCGGACAAACCTGGACAGGTTTCCTGGTTAACGCCGATTGTTACGCCCGCGAAGAGCACAACACCCGTCCCCTCGATCGCGATGTCGACCACGATCGCGACTACGAGGTCCGCGTTTGCGCTCCTTCCGCCACGACCAAGTCTTTCTCCATCATCGATCGCGACGGCCAGCGTCTCAATCTGGACCCTACCGGAAATGCCAAAGCCGCCGATCTGGTTCGACGAATCACCAGAAAAGGCGAGATCGAGGTTTCCGTCACCGGAACTCGCAAAGGGGAGGTGCTTCAACTCGACTCGATCGCCGCGCGACAGTAAAAAACTCCCGTTCTTGTCAAAGATGCAGATTTGGCAACCGCGCGAACATTTGAGGCTTAAAATGTTGTAACGTCACATTTAGGAGACTTCATGCTGGAGCACGCCAGGCGGGCGACTCAAACGGTCACCGCCGACTGGGCGCCCGTCGGAGGGCTGGCAGTTCACGACGTCCGAATCAAGGAAATCAGGAACGTTCTCATTCGCAGCGGCGTCCTCACCGAATGTTTTCGGCCGGAGTGGTTCGACGCGCAGTTTCAACCCGCTCACGCCGTCTACATGTCGCTGCTGCCCGGCGGTATTTCGGCGTGGCACTGCCATCGCTACCAGTGCGACCTGATCGTCGCCGTGCGCGGCCAGCTCCGCCTTGGGATCTACGACGATCGTCCCGATTCGCCCACCTACAAAGCGGGCCAGGTCCTGCATATCGGCGTCGCGCGCCCCGCGGCCGTGTTCATTCCTCCGCTGGTGTGGCACGCGATTCGCAACCCCGCCGGCGACGACGCTGCCTACCTGGTGCTCAACGATCGAAACTTCAATTACGAGGAGCCCGACGACTGGACGCTTCCCGCCGGCGCCGACGCCATCCCGCTTGTGCTCGATTGATGACCTGACAACCGATGCCGGACTCCTTCATCCTCACCGCCATCACCGCCGATCCCGAAATCGTGCGAGCCGCCGATCGCGCCGGCGTCGACCGCATCGGCATCGATATCGAGCGTATCGGCAAGCAGTCCCGCCAGGGTCATCTTCGCGAAGCCCGCTTCGCCGCGCACCAGCTGGAAGACCTGGCGCAAGTGACCGCCACGCTCAAGCACGCGCGCGTCTTCGCCCGGCTCAATCCGTTCTACGATCAATCGCGTCACGAAATCGAGACCGCCCTCGCTCTCGGCGCACAGGTCCTCATGCTCCCGTATTTCCAAGGCCCCGCCGAGGTCGCAGCTTTCCTCGACATAGTGGCCGGCCGGGCCGCCGTCGTGCCGCTGCTCGAAACCGCGGCCGCCGCCCGGCGCGTCCAGGAAATCGCCGCGCTTGCCGGACTTCAGGAAATCATGGTCGGCCTCAACGACCTTTCCCTCAGCCTCGGTCTCTCGAGCCCCTTCGAAGCCGTCGCTCTGCCGTTGATGACCCGCATCGCGCAATGCGTTCGCGGAGCCGGCCTGCGCTTCGGATTTGGCGGACTCGCGCGCGTCACCGACGCCTCACTGCCCGTTCATCCCGACCTGGTCTGCGCCCAATACGCGCGCCTCGGCGCGACCTCGGCCTGGCTCGCGCGATCGTTTTATCGCGGACTCCGCCCCGAACAGATCGCTCCCGCGGTCGACGCTCTGCGCGACCGCCTGCGTGAATGGTCCGGGCAGCCCGCCGCCGTGCTCGAAGAACAGCGCGACCTGCTGGCGCAAGCCGTGCAGCCCGCCTTCGATCGACTGTGAAACGGATCTACTGCACCTATTTCGATTCGCGCTACCTCGCGCAGGGAATCGTGATGCTCCGGTCGTTGCTGCGGCACGACCCCGCAGCGTCGATCCAGGTCCTCGCCTTCGACCCCGATTGTGAGCGCATCCTGCGCGCCACGTTCGCCGCGTCGATCTGCGTCACCGGCGCCGCCGCGTTCCACGCCGCGCATCCCGCCCTCGCTGCCTTGCGCGACTCGCGGTCCCAGTGGGCCTTCTACGCGACCCACAAACCGGTCTTCATCCGTTCGATCCTCGATGCCGCGCCCGACGGAACGCTCCTCACTTTCATCGACGCCGATATGTGGATTTTTTCCGATCCCACGCCCGTCTTCGCGGAACTCGAATCCGCCTCGATCGGATTGTCGCCGCATCGATTTTCAAAAGCGCATCAGCGCCACGCGATCTACGGCCTGTACAACGCCGGCTGGATGCATTGGCGCGCCGATTCCGTCGCGCGCCGCTGCGCCGCCGAATGGGAACTCGACTGTTTCGATTGGTGTGAAGCGACGGCCTCCCGGGGCCGCTTCATGAATCAGGCTTATCTCAATTCGTGGCCCGCGCGCTATCCCGGAATCGCCGTGCTGCGGCACCCCGGCGTCAACCTCGCGCCCTGGAATCTCGAGCGTCACCGCCTTCGCCGCAACTCCGGCCGCGTGCTGGTCGACGATCAGCCGCTCATTTCGTTCCACTACAGCGGCCTGACCCGCCACCCCGCCGGCCCGTGGCATTCCCTGTATCCGCAGCCCCGCCGCTTCAACCAGGTCCGCGAAGCGATCTACAAACCGTATCTCGACGCGGTCGAATCCGAACGCCTCCGCCTGCCCGACTGCGGCGCCGGCGCCACCGACGCCGTTCGCTCCTGGACCACCCGCCCCAACCACACGGAAGTCTATAGCCCCTCGTCGGTCTAAGCCGCGGTTCCCTCAGCCCGCCCGCGACACCTCGTAATGCAAATGCACCACGCCATCCGCATACCGCTTCGACGCGAGCAGCTTCAACTCCACCGTGCGCCTCGCCGCCGCGACCAGCGGGATCCCTTCGCCGATCATCACCGGTATCACATGAAGGCTGAATTCGTCGATCTCCCCCGCGTCCAGAAACGACGCGATCACCTCGCCGCCTCCCATCATCCAGATGTTCTTGCCGCGCTCCGCGCGCAGCCGGCCCGCGAATTTCCTCACCGGCTCCCGGGTGAACTCAAAATTCGGCCGCGCTTCCGCCTTCCTGTGCGTGAAAACGTAATTCCGGATCTTCGGCCCGAACGACGGGTCGTGCCCCAACGCGAGCGTCTGGTCGTAAGTCTTCCTTCCCCACACGATCGTATCGATCGACTTCACAAATGCTCCCATGCCGTAGTTCCCCTTCGGCATCGGCCGCTCCAGCCAGTCGTACGCCCCGTTTTTCCGCGCGATGAATCCGTCGGCGCTGACGGCCATGTGAGCAATGATTTTCCGCATCGGTAACGAATATAAACAGCGGTTCACATATTGTCAACCCCGAAATGTGAACGGCCGTTTATAATGCGGAGGTGGGTCGCAAGAAGATCACCTCCGACGCCGCCGTCCTCGCCGCCACGGCCCGCGTCATCAACGCCGTCGGACCCGCGCGGCTCACCCTGGCCGCCGTGGCGAAAGAATCCGGAATCTCCCCCGCCACTCTTCTCCAGCGCTTCGGCTCCAAGCGCGGCCTCCTGCTCGCTCTCGCCGAGACCTCCGCGGGCGGCGTCCAGGAATATTTCGACCGCGTCCGCCGCCGTCACCGCTCGCCCTTGAAAGCCCTGCTCGCCGCCGTCGGCGAGTTCGCCTCTCTGGCCGAAACACCCCAGGCGCTCGCCAACAATCTCGCGTTCCTCCAAATCGATCTGACCGATCCCGACTTCCACCGCCACGCCCTCACCAACATCGAAGCCGCCATCGCCGCCTACCGCTCGCTTCTCGACCAGGCCGTAGCGGCGCGGGAACTCCTCCCCTGCGATACGCCGCGGCTCGCGCGCGCCATCTCCTCCCTCGCCGGCGGATCGCTCGTGAACTGGGCCATCCTGCGCCGCGGCTCCGCCAGACGATTCGTCCGCCGTGACCTCGAAATGCTGCTGGCGCCGCTGCGCCGGTAGCGCGAAATCCCGCACCGCCCTTCCCTTCGCCGATGTTTAGGACTATAATCCCCCTAGCTCGGATCGCAGCCTTTTATACGGTTTCTTTTTGGAGGTCCCATGTTCGATAGCCTCGACGAGCAGATCAGAAAAGATGAAGACCGGGTGGCGGGCGGCCACAATGCGCGCATGATGAAGTACGCGCTTTATGCAGTGGTAGGGGTCGCCGTGATGGGGGCCGTCATCGTCGGCATCCATTACATGGGCTAAGCCCCGATTTGCAGAGTTACTTCCGGGGTTGCGGAGCCGCGCTCTCCGTCGCCAGCAGGACAATCTCGTTCCGTGGGAATGCGAACTTGCGCCCGGTCTCGTCGATCACGTTGACCTGCGCCACATATTGTCCCGCCGGCAGTTTTGCCAGCGGAATCTGAAACGCGAACGGAGCCACTCCCGGCCGCGTGGTTGCCAGCTTGTTCAACCGCACCGCCGCCGAACTGTACACCTTGCGGGACCCGGACAGCAGATCCACCTCCGCTGTCACGCTCGGCAATTTCCGGTCCGGATCGAGCGAAGGATCGTACACCTCAAAGTACACATACATGGTCTGGTCTTTCCGGAACACGCGCGTGATGCTCGGGACGATTTTCTGCTCGCCCTGCACCAGCGGACTCGACGCCAGCAGCTTCCTGCTCGCCCCCGCCGTCCCCACCGCGCCCGCCACCGATTCTTTCTGATTCGACCAGATCACCGAACTTAGCCGCACCGCCGCTCCGCGCCCTAAATCAGGAATCGTGAATTTTGTTTCGAACGTCCCCATCCGCCCCGACGCATTTTCGCGCGCCAGAAAGCGCAGATCGTACGTCCCCGGCGAAAGCGTCAGCCCCGCGTCGTACTGCAGATGCCGCTGCCCGATCTTCGACGCCGCGTTCTCGTCCAGCTTCACCGTAATCAAATCCCGCACCCCGCCGATCAGCTTGCCCGATGCGTCGCGCACCTGCCCGATAAAATCCAGGTCCGCCGTCTGCCGCGCGCCGTTCTTCTTCAAGCCCACCGCCGATCCCGGAATCTTCACCGAAATCGGCACGAAATAGCGGTCGCGCGCGACGCGAAAATAATCCACCTCCAGCGCCAGCGGCAGATCGTTCACCGGATCCCCCAGCGTCAGCGCTTCTTCCAGCTGCCGTTCCTTATCCGACGCATTGAACTTCGCCCACACCTTCGCCGCGTAGTATCCTTTGCGAAAATCGAGCTTCGCGGCTAAATCTTTTCCCGTCATCTTTACTTCGATGCGCCGGTATTTCCCGTCCTCCGCGTCGTTCTTGCTGTAGTAGCCGACAATGTAGTAGCTGCGCATGTCCTCCTGCGCCTGCCGGATCCCCATCGTCAGATCGTTCGTGTCGAGCATCGCCTTGCCGCCCGTATCCGCCGCCAGCGTCGCCAGCGTTTCCTGCGAATCGTTGAAGCTGTTGCGCAGCCCCTGCTGCTTCGATCCCGTCAGGATCCCGGTGCCTCGCGGCGAAGCCTTCGACGCGTCGCCTCCCGGCGCCAGCGCCACCAGCCCGCGTGCGTCCACCGGATAGAACGAAACGTTCGCCTTCGCGGCCGCATTCGTGGTCGCCTTGATCTGCGACTGATTCTCGACGCCCGTCTTCCCGATGCCGCTCGAAAAATAAATCAGCGCTTTCTTCTCCGGCAGCACTCCCAGCTTGCGCGCCGCATCTTCCAGCGCGCTCAATTTTCGATCCGTATTGAAAATGTTGAACTCGGTCTCGTCCGCCGCGAAGCTCCCGCTGTCATCGCCTTCGTCCGCCGCGGTGTCCGCCAGATCCGCCAGGTCCGACCCTTCCCCCAGCGTCAGCTTCTTGATCGCCGCAATCAGGTTGTCGCGATTGTCGGTCCACTCCTGCACCGTGTTGAGCTTGGTCGTGTACGTCATAATCTCGACCAGGTCCGACGCCGTCATCTGCGTCTGCAAAAACTTGATCGCCGCATCCTGCGCGCGCACCTGCTCGGGCGGCTGCATCGACGTCATGTCGAAAAACAAACACATCAGCCGCTTGTCCTGATACCGGATTGCCTGATTCGCCGCCGGCGCCACCACGGCCTTCGCCGGAGCCGCCGCTTTCTCTTCGGCCGTCTCCGTCGTCCGCGTCGCAAACGACATCGGAGCCAGCGCCTCGCCTTCCAGTTTCTGCAACTCGAAGATCGCGATGTCCTGCTTTACGCCGTCTTCGAAAATTTGCACATCTTCTTTCTTGAGCGTCGTTACCGGCTTGCCCGATTTGTCGCGAGCCGTCAAATCCACAATCACCAGCCGCGTATTCGATTTGAAGGTGACGTCCTGTGGGTGCAATGTGGTCAATCCGACCGCTGCCATCACGCAAAGCCGCAAAGATGTCGTCAAGATTCTTTGCGTCCTTTGCGAAAACTCTTTGCGCCTTTGCGTGAACGAAGCCGTCATCAGAACCTCAACCTCACCGTAGCCGTCATCTGCCGCATCCCGCCCGCCGACGTGATCTCCCCATACTGCGCCGAATTGACGATCGTCACCAGCCCCGAGGGATTCACATGATTCAGCGTATTGGTCGAATCGAACCGGATCTCGAGTCTTCTCCGCTCCGAGTGCAGATTGATCGAACGCGCCAGCGACAGATTCACCATCCACATCCCCGGCCCGATAATCGTATTCCGGCCCGCCGTTCCAAATGTTCCCGCCAGAGGCTCAGCAAACGCACCCGCATTGAAGTACCCGGTCCCGGAATCGAGCGGCAGCCCCGTCGCATTCGCCCGCAAGGAGGAGAGCGAAGCCGTCCCGTCCAGATTTCCCAAAACCGTCGCCGTCAGCGGAGCCCCCGTCTGCGCCGTCAACGATCCCGATAGCGTCCAGTCCTTCAGCGCCTTCGCCGCCCACGCCGGATGCGACAGAAATCCGCGCGGCCCATCTACCGGCGACGCCAGCACCCAGTTCGCCGTCACCACGTGTGCGTGATTGTTGTTCGACAGCGCGCGCTCCGCCGACTGGTCGTAGAAATTCTGCGCCAGCGCGAGATCGTCGATCGACTTGGAGAACGTATAAAACAGGTTCGTCGCAATCCCGCGCTGGAATCTTCGCGTCAGCCGGAACTGCATCGCATGCATGATGGAGCTTCCCTCCGGCGAATCGAACGTGAAATTTCCGATGTTCGCGATGGGCAGCCGCTGATACGCCGTCAGCGACGACCCCAGCGGAGCCTGATTCGGCGCTTGCGGCACATCCAGCCGCGTTCCCTTTGTCCCCATGTAGCTCAGTTCCGCGATCCAACGCTTCGGCAGCTCCTCCTGAATCGACGCGTTCCACGTCTGCGCGTAGCTGGTCAGATAATTCAGCGCGACCGCATACGTGTTCGTCACCGATTTCCCCACCGGCACCGCCACCAGCCCCGTCGCGATCGACAGCGGATTGTCGATGCTGGTCGTCACGCTGTTGGTGATGGCAAACGGCGGCTGCGCGCCTAGGCGGTTCATGAACTGGTTGTATTGGCTCGGATTGTAATACCACCCATAGCCGATGCGAACCACTTCTTTGCCTTTGGCGCGCGGCTTCCAAGCCAGCGCCAGCCGCGGCGCGAAATTGTTTTTATCGGAGCGGATCAGCGCCGCCGGAAATACCGCGCCCGTCAGCGATCCGGTTTGCCCCGGCAACACCGGCGCCACCGCCGTGAACCCCGGTGCAATGTCCAGATTCGCCGCGTGCCCGTACTTCTCCTGCCACGGTTCGAAATATTCCCAGCGCAACCCGAGATTCAGGCTCAACCCCGTGCGCAGCCGGTAATCGTCCACCGCGAACGCGTTGAACGCGGTGCTGCGGTAGTACATCGCCGCATCGCCGTAGCGGATCGAGCTGGTCTCGGGCGATCCCAGCAGGAAATCGGCGAAGTCGTACCCCGTGCCTTTCACCGCCAGGCCGCTCGCATCGTAGGCGGCCGTCGACAATCCCGAAAAACTGAACGACCCTCGCCCGTTCTGGTCCGTAATCGTGTTGTTCAGGTAGCGCGTCACGCCGCCGCCGAAATTCCAGTTGTGCTTGCCCCGATGGATCTGCAGATTGTCATTGACTCCGAAAGTTTCCACCGCCGTGTGCGACGCGTTCGTGTCGCTCAGGCTCGAAAAATTGGTGAAGCTCAGCGACGGAGGCCCGTAATTCCGCGGATCGGGCGACGCGCCCACAATCCCCAGCTCCGTCGCGACATTCGCGCCGTTTTCGAAAAACGGGCTCGCCGTATTCGTGTTGCGATTGAAATTCAGCGTGACGTTGTTGAAGTTCCGCGTCCCCAATCGATGGCGCCAGTTGAGGTTCGTGTTGATCCCCTGGCCGTCCACCGAATCGCAGCATCCAAAAACCTGGTGCGTCTCGTTCGACCGCTTCTGAAAATTAAACGTGAACGCCAGATTGTCTTTCTGCGTGACCGCCGTGTTCAGCCTCGTGTTCAGGCTCTGCGTGTTCAACGGATTCGCCACAATCAGCCGGTAGTTCTGCGTCAGCAGCCCAGGCTGATTCGGCAGCGGAATGTATTGCAGCAGCCCGCCCGCGATCTTGGCGTTTGCCGCCAGCGCCGGCGCCGGAATCATGTTGTTCGCATACGGCGCGTTCGAGCCCGGCGCGTAAATCAAAGTCGACGGCAGCAGCGCCGAAAAATCGCCGCCGCGTTCCGCCGCCGTCGGCACCGTGTAGGCCTGGTCGATTCCGTTGCGCGAAATATTGCCTTGATAATTGATGAACCAGAAAACTTTCGACAGGTCGAACAGTTTCGGAACGAACAGCGGACCCCCCGCGGAAAATCCAAACCGGTTCTGCGCGTAAGCCGCCTTCTGCTCTTCGAGCCCGTTCACGGCGAACGGACGCGCATTCAACGCCGAATTTCCGAGCTGATAATACAGCGATCCGGTGATGCGATTATTGTTCCCGCGCGCGCGATTGCCGATGAACGCCGCGTTGCCGTTGCGATCGCGAGGAGGCCGCGCGCCTCGTCCGCCGCCACCGCCGCCGCGTCCTCCGCCCCCGCCGCCGAATCCGCCGCCACCTCCGCGTCCGCCCCCGAAACCGCCCCCGGGACCGCCCGGAAAGCCGCCGCGGCCCGGACCTTGCGCCGACGCCGTCGGATCTCCCGGTTGTCCCGCCTGTCCAGGTTGTCCGAGCCCGCCCGGGAACCCCGGCCCGAATTGACCCAGGTTAAAACCGTCCGGACGCATGTCCGCCGCCGTCGTTTGCACACCCTGGCTCACCGATCCGTTCACCAGCAGCGATTCATTCGCCGATTCCGCCCCCGCCCCCGGGATCGACGGAGGCTCCGCGTTCGCAGCGCTCATCTGTTCGCCGCCCAATTCGTCCGCAGTCGCCTGCGCGCCGCCGCCGCGCCCCGCGGGCCGGGTCCTTAACTGTAAAGTGAAATCGATTTTCGCCTGGGACGGCGGGGAGGGAATCGTGACTTCTTTGCGCGCCCGGTCGAAGCCGAACATCTCGACCTCGACATTCCACGCGCCCGGCGTCATTCCATCGAACTTGAACGCGCCGGTGTCGTCGGTGACGGTGAGCAGAACGCGTTCGCCCTGCGTTGCCTTCACCGTCGCCCCCGGAATCGCCTGTCCATCGGACTTGACGGCTCCCGTCTGGGCGAACGCCGCAACGCAAAACACGCCGGCGATGAGAAGATGCCTCACGATAAAAATGACGAGCCTCCCGCGCCGGCGTGTGCTTTAAAAAAACTCCTACTGCTTCTTCAGCGTGATATCGCGCGGTCCGCGGCCCATGTCGACCGTCAGCTTCATCGTGTCGCCCGAAACCGTGCCCGAATACTTGATCGTCATCGAGTTGCCCTGGAATTCGCGCTCGATATCGAACGAAACGTTGTCGCCGTCCACTTTGCCGTTCTTGATTTCGACAGAGCCGCCGCGTCCGCCTTCGACCGTGCCGGTCAGGCTCGATCCGCTCTGCTTGAACGTGAATGTCTGGGTCTGCTTGCCGCCCTCGCTCGCCCATTTGCCCGAAACGTCGGCGCCCAAAACCACCATGCAGCTCATCGCCAGCAGCGCAAACAGCATCATTAAACGATTCTTCATGTCTTGTCCTCTCCTTGGTTGATGCGATTCGGAAAATCGCTCTAATTAATGATGGCCGCGGCTGCCTCCAAGGTTACAGCTCGCAACCCGCTGAATATCAACAAGGACGAGTCTCACGCGGCTTGGGATGACGCGTTTTACACAGTTTTCGACCACAAAAAGCGCATCTCTTGCCTCATTCGATACAATTCGGGAGACAGGAGACCCCATGTACCGACCGATCCTCATTGCCGCGCTTGCCGCGCTTGCCGCCGCGCCGATATTTGCCCAGTCCAACGCCGAACAGGTTTATAAGAACATCACCGCGCTGAAAGGAACGCCCGCCGATCAACTCATCCCGGCGATGCAGTTCATTTCCGCCTCGCTCGGCGTCGAATGCTCGGCCTGCCACGTCCAAGGCAATCCCGCCGCCGACGACAAACCGATGAAGAAAACCGCGCGCTCCATGATCGAAATGACGCTCGCGCTCAACAAAGATCATTTCGGCGGACGCCTGCAGGTCTCCTGCAACACGTGTCATAACGGCCACGAGCATCCCAACGCGATTCCTCCCGTGCTCGAATCCGACGCGCCGATGAAGAAGGAAGCTCCCGCGGCTCGCCCGAGCGGTCCGCAGCCGACCGCCGACGACGTTCTGCAAAAATATCTCGCCGCGGTGGGCGGCGCCGACGCGCTGAAGAAAACCACGACGCGGATCGAAAAAGGCGTGATCCTCGCGGGCGGCATGGAGAGCCCGATCGAGCTCTACCTGAAGGCTCCGAACAAGCGGATTTCGATTTCGAAGATGGGCAATAGCGACAGCATGACGGCCTTCGACGGGACCAAAGGATGGATGGGCAGCACGGGCCGTCCGGCGCGCGAAATGTCGGAGGCCGAATCGGCCGCCGCCGGTCTCGACGCACAGTTCGCCCTTGCTTTGAGTTTGAAGGAACTGTATCCGCAACTGCGCCGCGGCCGTCCTGACACCGTCAACGGCGTCGAATGCGAAGTCCTGCAGGGAACCGCGCCCGGAAAGCCGCTGGTGCGTTTGTATTTCGACAAGCAGAGCGGCCTGCTGGTCCGCATGCAGCGCTATGCCGATACGCCGGTGGGCCGCACCCCCACGCAGATCGACTATGCGGATTATCGCGATTCGGACGGCGCGAAGATTCCCTATCGCTGGACGCTCTCGCGCCCCAATGGCCGCTTCACGATTCAGATCAAGGAAGTGCAGAACAACGCGCCGGTGGACGACGCGAAGTTTTCAAAGCCCTAGTCATGTGTGGGGCCGGTCGTCAGACCGGCAAGCCGGTTGCTAACCCGGCTGGTCTGCAGCCGGTCTCGCGACCGGCTCGCCGCTGTGACCAGCGGTCCCACAATCCTCTACGGCAGCGTCCCCCTGATCACAGCGAAGATCCCGCCCACCGGACGCACGTCCGTCAGCACGACCTGCGTTTTCCCCGTGACGCTGTCGAAAATTTCGAGCGACGGCACCAGTGTGCAGGTTGACGGAGCCGAGCCCGCGGGCGGCGCCGACGGCGGAATCTGAATCGTCGCGCGAATCTGCCTGCGCTGATTCACGGCGAGCTTCAGGTCCGCGTCCGATTCGAGATCGAGCTGCATGCTGCGATTGGGAATCACGGCGACCGTCGCCGATTTCAGCGACGCTCCCTGATCGTCGTAAAACGTCAGCAGCGCCGAACAGATGATGCCGGTCGCCAGCGGAGCCGGCACTCCGGGATTCAGCACGTTCAGCCGCGCCGTCTGTCCCTGCGCGAGACCCACCATTGCGAACGTCTGAATGTTCTGGCCCAGCGCGATCGGCAACCCCTGCGCGCACGCGGCAGCGGCAACCAGAATGAAAGATGACAACAGCTTCATGAAAGGTTTCCTCCGTTCAAACATCGAAACACGAATCAGCGTGGAAAGTTCTCGCCGAGCAATTTTTCGATATGTTTGGCGAGCACGTCCACTTCAATATTCAGACGCGCGCCCGCGCGCGAGGTTCCGAGAGACGTGTGAGAAAACGTGTGCGGAATGATCGTCACGCTCACGGCATCGGAATCGAGCGAGGCGATCGTCAGACTGATTCCGTCAATCGCGATGGATCCTTTTTCGACCAGATATTTGTGCAGCGCCCGAGGCACGCGCACCTTCAGCCAGTAATTCTGATCGCCCAGCGCGTCGATCGAAACCAGTTCCCCGGTGGCGTCGACGTGCCCCTGCACGATGTGGCCGGAGAGCCGCGTCGCCGGCGTCACGGGACGTTCCAGGTTCACGCGCGATCCCTCGCGCAGATCCCCCAGATTGCTGCGCCGCAAGGTTTCGGGAGCGAGGTCCGCCGCAAACGAATTCTTGTCGATCCCCACCGCGGTGAGGCACACGCCGTTCACCGCGATGCTTGCGCCTTCGCTCAGATCTTCGAGCACGGTGGAACATCCGACGCGCAGCCGCGCCCCCGCCGCGATCACCGTGCCGAGTTCTTCAACGATTCCCGTAAACATCTTTTTCCAGCCATGCCTCGACGGCGAATTCATTCGCGCCGATCGGATGCACGCGCACGTCGTGGAACCGGATCGCATCCGCGCGCCGGCGGCGGCCCAGTCCGCCGGCCACCGGCAGCGACTGCATCCCGCCCAGAATTTTCGGCGCGTAATAGAAGAAAATCTTGTCGGCGACGCCCGATTCGAGGGCGCTCCAGTTGACGCGGCTGCCCGCTTCGATCATCAGCGAAAGATATTTTTCCCGCGCCAGAAGCTCGACCACGCCCTGCAGGCTGGCGCGGCCGGCGGCGTCCTCCATCACCTCGATGCGCACGCCTTTTTCTTCCAGGCGCCGCTTTTTTTCTCCCGATGCAGCCGACGTCGTCGCCACCAGCACGTCGTTCTGGCAGGACGATACCATGCGCGAATCGGGCGAGATGCGCAATTGCGAATCGAGCACGATGCGCAACAGCGGACGCGCGCGCTCCTCTCCGCTGCGATCGTTGAGCATGCAATCGTCGGCCAGCACGGTGCCGATTCCCGTCAGGATCGCGTCGTTTGCGTGGCGCAGCGTCTGCACATGCGCGCGCGCCGTTTCGCTGGTGATCCAGCCTTCGTTGTCTTCCGGCGCGGCGATCTTGCCATCAAGCGTCACCGCGGCTTTCAGCGTCACCAGCGGGCGTCCCGTGCGCATGAAGTGAAGGAACGCCGGATTCAGCGCCGCCGCGCGAGCTGCGTAGTCGCCGGCGATTTCAATCTCGACTCCCGCGCCGCGCAATTGATCGAATCCCCGGCCGCTGACTTGCGGATTCGGATCCTTCATCGGCGAAACGACCTTCTTGATCCCGGCCGCGATGATCGCGCCGGTGCACGGCGGCGTGCGGCCCTGGAACGAATGCGGCTCCAGGGTGACGTACATCGTCGCGCCGCGAGCCTTGTCGCCCGCTTCTTCGATCGCCAGAACTTCAGCGTGCTTCACGCCGCGCGCGGTGTAAAATCCGCGCCCGACGACAGCATCGTCGCGCACGATCACCGCGCCGACGGCGGGATTCGGCGAGACCCGGCCGACACCTCGGGCCGCGAGATCGAGGGCTTGTTGCAAATAGTCCACGAAATTCGATTGTAGCGTTGTGGCGCCGGGAGTCATACCGGCCTGTCTCGCGTGGAGAATCAATCGAACAGCGACGCGACGAAGGTTTCCGGATCGAACGGCAGCAGATCGTCGATTTTTTCGCCCACGCCGACGTAGCGGATCGGCAAATTCAGCTCGCGCGAGATCGCGACCACGACGCCGCCCTTCGCCGTGCCGTCGAGCTTGGTCAGAATAATCCCGCTGACCTCGGCCGATTCGGTAAACTTGCGCGCCTGCTCCAGGCCGTTCTGTCCGGTGGTCGCTTCGATGACGAGCAGCACCTCGTGCGGAGCCCCGGGGATCACGCGAGCCGCCGTCCGCCGCATTTTTTCGAGCTCCGCCATCAGGTTCGTCTTCGTGTGCAGGCGGCCGGCCGTATCGACGATCACGCAATCCACTTTGCGCGCCTTGGCCGATTGCAGCGCGTCGAAAACCACGGCGCTCGGATCGGCGCCGGTCTGCTGGCGGATCATTTCGACACCGGTGCGCTGCGCCCAAACTTCCAGTTGCTCGATCGCCGCGGCGCGAAACGTGTCGGCGGCGCACAACAGCACCGAGCGGCCCTCGCTTTGCAAACGCCGCGTCAGTTTTCCGATCGACGTGGTCTTGCCCGCGCCGTTCACGCCGACCACCATGATCACGGCGGGCGGCTCTTTCACCTGCGGCAGATCGCGCTCGGTGGCTTGCAGAATTTCGAGCAGGTGTTCGCGGATCAGCGATTTCAACTCGCCGGTGTCGCCCACCATGTGGCGGTCGACGCGCTGGCGGATTCTTTCGAGAATTTCGCTGGTGGTTTTCGCGCCGATGTCGGCGGTGATCAGCGCGTATTCCAATTCCTCGAGAACGCCGGCATCGATCTCTTTTCGTCCGCCGACGGCGTCTTCGATCTTCTCCATCAGACCGGCGCGGGTCTTCTGGATGCCGAGCTTCAGCCGTTCGAGAAGATTGGGCTCGCTCTGTTTTTCAGGTGTCCCGAAAAGAGACTGGATCGCCATCAGTGTCCCGCGGGAGCCGATTCTTCCTGCGCCTTCAGCGGGAAATGCGCACCGGCCGGGATCGGCACCAGCATCTGTTCCTTGCGATAGATCAGCGTCGAGGTGTTGTAGCTGGCGATTTCGAAACCGTGGCCGTGCGTGATCGCGTCGGTAGGGCAGGCCTCGACGCAGTAGCCGCAAAAGATGCAGCGGTTGTAGTCGATGTTATAGACCGAGGCGTAACGTTCGCCGCCGCTGATGCGAAGTTCCGCGGTGTTCTCGGCGGCTTCGATATAGATGCACTGCGCCGGGCACGCGGCCGCGCACAGGAAGCAGGCGACGCACTTTTCCAGGCCGTTTTCATCGCGCTGCAGCTCGTGGACGCCGCGGTAGCGCTCCTGAAATTTCGGAGGAGCTTCGGGATAATCTTCGGTGATGGTGGGCTGCAGCATCTCGCGAAACGTGATGCTCATCCCCTTGGCGATCGCGGCGGCCTCGCCGATCATCTCTGAAATTTTTGCCATGCTGTACTTTTAGGTTAGCGCATGACGGGGCGGTCCAACGGCCGGTCACGGTATACTGCATCCCAAACGGGGAGGCCCTTATGAAACTCACGATGGCCGCGTTGTCGATCGTCACCGCGCTGGCGCAATCGCCGAAAGCCGTGATTTCCGGACCCGCTGGTCCCAGTCCTTACGACATCGTCCGCGGCTGGCACAAGCCTTTCGCTGACGCCGGATTCGCGTTCGGCGGCAACTCCGGTGTGTTCGCCGAATCGCCGGACCGGATCTTCGTCGCGCAGCGCGGCGAGACGCGATTGCCGGATCCGCTGCCTCCTGCGTTTGCCGGATTCGCCGGATCGATCGGCATCAATGTGCTCAACGCGACCGACCGGCGCGTGTGGCGGAATTGCCTCTACACACTCGACGGCAATGGCAATGTGAAGGAGCGATGGACGCAGTGGGATTCGTTGTGCGAAGGCTCCGCCGGGCCGGGTCCGCACCGGCTGCGCATCAGTCCTTACGATCCGCAGCATCGCGTGTGGGTGGTCAATGAAACATTTCATACGATCTACGTCTTTTCGAACGACGGCAAGAAGCTGCTGAAGACGCTCGGCGAGAAGAACGTTCCGGGCGCGGATGCGAAGCACTTCGCCAAGCCGCAGGACGTCGCGTTTCTCCCGGACGGCCGCATTCTGATTGCGGACGGGCTGGACAACCATCGCGTCATGATTCTCGATCGCGACATGAACTACCTGGGCGAATTCGGCGGCCACGGTACGGGGCCGGGACAGTTCAACGGAGTGCACGCAGTCGCCGTGGGACCTGAAGGCCGCATTTTCGCGCTCGACCGGTCGGGCGGCCGCATCAATGTGTTTCGTACGACATCCGATCCTGCGAAGGTGGAGTTCGTCGAAGCGTTCACGGGCTTTTCTTTGCCGCTCGATATTATCGTCAACGACGATGCGATCTGGGTCACGGATCTGAGCCCGCTGCGGTTCACGAAGCTCGATTTCAAGGGGAATCATCTATACACGTGGATGGTCCCGAAGGATCTGCCGGACGGGTATCTGGAGGTCCACACGTTCAGCGTCGATTCGAAGCGGAATTTATACGGCGGGGACAATCAGTATGGCCGGACGCAGAAGTTCGTGCCGAAGGCCGGCGTCGATCCAAAGCTGATCATCGGTCAGCCCTGGCGAGCAAGGTAATTTGCAGTGTTCGCCGCTCCCTATGGTCGCGGTTCAGGCCGCTTTGAACCGCGACCATAGGAAGCGGCGGACATTCGAGGACCCCGCGACCGCTGAGTAGCAGATACAGGCAACCGTCGGGAGTGTCAGTAGAACCATACTGATTCCTTCCAGTTTGTGCGTCTCAAGATCAAAGCCCAAGCCGAAGAAGTCGTCGACGGCGGCGCTGTGGTCGTGCGGCATCTGCGAATACTTACTTGCGAACATGAGAGCCGTGATGATTGTGGGTGCAACCCACGTCAGGTGTGCGCACAGCGAGAGCCCTACGAACTTAATGCGCGCAGCTAACCCGACGGAGACTCCGATGGTCGAGAAGATGAAGTACTGAAGCAAGTCAGTGGCTGGCACCTGCGGACCGCGAAAAATGTCCGTGGGCGCTGGACCCACTCGATTCCCCAGCCTGTCAGGGGCAAGAGGGTCGGAACAAGGAACAGGTTTGCGATCAGACTGCGCGTTTTGCTCATCGCTTCGCCCGGAAGCTTAATTCTTCGAGCCTCAACCCGCCTTCCACTCGGGCACATGATCGTCAGGGCCGAACGGAGCCACGCCGGTCCGTTCGCCGATGGCTTCGAGGTCGCGTTTGACGAAGCCTTCCGAGGCCAGTGAAATTTTTCCGTCAGGCTCGACCAGAAAGAGCGCAGGCACGTGCGACACGCCCAGCGCGTTGCTCAAAGGATACTCGTCCCATTCGCGATCGAGCAGCATGGGGAATGCGACGCCGAATTTTTCCCGGAACTTCGCGGTGCCGCGCTCGTCGTCCTGCGAGATGCCGATGATTTGCAGCGTCCCCTTCGACATCCGGTCGAGATAGGGCAGCGTCATCTGGCAGACCGGGCAACTGATTTTGAAAACCGCCAGCAGCACCGCGCCGCGCGACAGAATTTCGTCGAGCGTGTGCTTGGCGCCCGCTGCGTCGCCCAAGGTGAATCCCGGCGCCTGCGCTCCTGCCTTCAGCACTATTCTTCCAGTGCCTCCTGCTGTTTGACGAAGCTCAAAATGTCGAAGCGTTTGATCTCGCGATTGGGAAAGAAGCTGTTGACGGCGTCTTCCTCGCTCGAAAAAACTTCGAAGATCGTGTGGAGCTTGGTGAGAACCAGCAGCTCGATATTGCGCTTGTTGAGATTCTCCAGCTTCATCGCGCCCTCGGCTTTCTTGATCGTCGTGAAACAGATCACCAGCGCGCCCAGGCCGGTGGAATCGATGTAATCGACGCCGCCCAGATCGAAAACGAAATTCTTTCGCCCGGCGGCGAGCAATTGCGCGACTTTCTCGCGAACCGCGCCGGCTTCGTTGACCGTCAAACGGCCTTTCAGCGCGACGATAGCAATGCCTTCGCGTTCCGTGTCGCGGATCTCAAGACTCATGGGGGTTATTTCAGTGTACTCTCTGCCGCGCCCTCGACATGGACCTCTTCAGCGGGCTCGGCGCCCCGCGGAAGCAGGATCGTGAAGCGGGTCCCCGCGCCTACCGTGCTGGTCACTTCGATGCGCCCGCCGTGCACTTCGACGATCCACGCGACGAAGCTCAGGCCGAGGCCGAGGCCCGGCTGCGCGGCGGCGCTGGCGTTGCGGACGCGATAGAAGCGATCGAAAATGTGCGGAAGATTTTCGGCGGGAATGCCCATGCCCGTGTCTTCGATGACGAGTTGCACCCACCCGGGCTGGTCCGCAATCGACACGCGCACCTTCACCGATCCGCCGGAGGGCGTGTACTTCACGGCGTTTGAAAGCAGATTCGAAAGCAGCCGCTCGATCTGCGTGCGGTCGGCGGGGATCACCAGATCGTGCACCAGGTCGGCCGTCAGCTTGACGTTCTTTTCCTCGGCTGGAATCTGGAACTGATCGACCAGGTCCGCGGCCACGTCGCCCAGCTCGAGCGGCGTTTTCTGCAGCGCGAGCTGTCCCGATTCGGCCTGCGACAACAGCAGCAGCGCGCGCACGATGCTCGATAATTTTTCGACGTCCTCGAGCGCGTTGATCATGGCCTCGCGATACTGCTCCGGTGTTTCGGCGGTGAACAGCGCCACTTCGAGCTGGCCGCGGATCGCGGTGAGCGGCGTGCGCAGCTCGTGCGAAACGTCGGTTGAAAAACGGCGCGTCTGCTCGAAAGACTGGCTCAGGCGCGCGGTCATGCGATTGAAGCTGTCGATCAACTGATCCAGCTCGTCGCCCGCGTTGCGCAGCGGGATCTGCATCGAAAGATTCGACCCGGTAATGTCGCGCGCGGTCTGCGACACCAGATTCACGGGACGAATCGCGCGTCCGGCCAGCGCCCAGCCGAGCAGACCGGTCAGCGCGATCATCACGGGCAGCATGAAGAAATAGGTGCGCGTCAGGTCGCTGACGGTCTTGTGCGCCGGGCCCAGCGAGCGCCCGATGGCGAAGAAATATGGCCGGCCCCGGTCGTCGGGAACGCGGCCCGCCTTGATCATGTACGGCGTGCCGGTCTTATCGGAGCGGACGGTGATCTGCGGATCGCCATGGATCACCTTGGTAATCTCCGGCGCCGGATCGAGGCCGATCGATTCGTAGGTATCGTCGTAATCGAGCGCGACGCCGTTCGCGTCCGTGATCAGGAAAACGTGCTTGATGCGGCTGACGATGTAAGCTTCCTCGGGATCGGTCTCGTCCGCGATCCAGATGGGTCGCTGGTTTTCGATTTTGAGGTAGCCCTTGGCCTCGCCCCATTCTTCTTCGAGCGCGTCGCGAACCGAGCCTTCCATCTGCGACTGGAGCGTCTTGCGGAAAAACAGTCCGATCACCACCAGCAGCACGGTGAAGAACAGAACGTAACTCAGCGTGAGCCGGAATCGCAGTCCGCGCGTGAGATGCACGGGCAGCTTGGGGATTCCGAAGACTCGCGTGAATTTCGCCATCGTCAGCCGATCCTGTGTGGGGCAGGCTGCAAGCCTGCCCCACAATTACATTGCCTTCTCCGCCCGATCCGGCACGTCGAGCATATAACCGATTCCGCGCACCGTCTGGATCATTTTCTGCGGCCACTTGTCGTCGATCTTGCTGCGCAGGTGACGAATGTACACGTCCACGATATTCGTCAGCCCGTCGTAATCCATGTCCCAGACATGTTCGACGATCATCGTGCGGCTGAGCGGACGGCCGCGATTGCGCATCAGGTATTCGAGGATGCTGAATTCCTTGGGAGCCAGTTCGACATTTTCGCCGGACCGCGTCACCTTGCGGCGGATGCAATCGAGCGAGAGATCGCCCACCTGGAGCCGTTCCGGAGTCGGCTGGCCGCGGCGGAGCAGTACCCTGACTCGCGCGAGGAGTTCGACGAAGGCGAACGGCTTCACCAGATAATCGTCGGCTCCGCCTTCCAGTCCTTTGACGCGATCGTCCACCTGGTCGCGCGCCGAAAGAATCAGCACGGGTGGACTCGTCTTCCGGTTGCGAATCTTCTGCAGTACGGTGAGCCCGTCCATATCGGGCAGGCCGAGGTCGAGAATGATCAGGTCATATTCGGTGGCGTGCACCAGGTCGACCGCGGCCGCCCCGGTGGCGGCGTGATCCACCGCGTAACCGGCGCTTTCCAGTCCCCGCGACAAAAAGTCGGCAATCCGTTTTTCGTCTTCCACGACGAGGATGCGCATATATATGATCTTAACCGCAGGAAACAAGCTTCTGACGCGCGGGCGCGAGAACCCCGCCCTTACGAGCGCGGTTGTTTCGCCCAGCCGCGGCCGTCAGGCCGGGGGGCAGGGCCCCGAGGTTGTACCGCAGCGACTCGCAGTTCTCTTAGAGATCTTCGTCCCACTTCAGGGCGCGGTCGGAGGGGACGATCCGGCGCAAGGTGTAAATGTCCGTGCGGCGCAGTTCTTCGAGGTGGCTGGGCAGGTCTTTCCAGCGATCCCAGATCGCGCTGAGCAGGCGGCCGGTGATGCCGTCGCTTGCGGATGAGAGCAGGAAGACGCACAGATCGGAGCCGGCGTCGAGCGAGGCTCCTCCGCTCTTTTTTTGCTGGAGGGCTTTCTCGTAAAAGGCGGCTCCGACGCGCTCCGGGCCGGCGGCGAGCACCTCATCGAGCATGCGCGTGTTCAAGGCGCCGGGGGCAATCGCGTTGATGTCGATCGCCGGATTTTCCAGCGCCAGCGTTTCGGTGAGGCGGACCACGGCGGCCTTCGAAGCCGCGTAGGCGCTGAGGTTCGGCAGAGGCGCGGTGGCTCCGCCGCCGGACAGATTCACGATTTTCTTGCAGCCGCGGCCGATCGCTTCGCGGCACGCGAGCATGGTTCCGAAAAGATTGATGCGGATCGCGTCCATCCATTCTTCGATGTCGACGGCGGGCAGGGGACCTTTGGGGCCGTAGACGCCGGCGTTGTTGACCAGGCCGTCGAGACGCGGGAAATGATCGAACAGCGCGCGCACGTCGGCGAGGTTGGAAACGTCGGCGGCGCGGGCAGCGACCTTGGGTGACGCGAGTTCGGCGCGCGTTTGTTCGAGAAGTTTTGCGTCGCGGGCGCAGATCAGAATGTTGGCGCCTTCGCGCAGGCAGGCGGCGGCGATGGCTTTGCCGAGTCCCTGGCTTGCTCCGGTGATGATGATGTTGCGATTTTCGAGCTTCACAGCGGAACTCCTACGGCGGCGTAGCGGATGGGCGGAGATGTGTCGAGCCGCAGAAAACGGTTCGCGTCGAGGACGACGGGCGTGCGCATGGCGGAAAGAATTTCGTCGCGTACGAGGGTGCGGAATTCGGGCCACTCGGTGGCGATAACGACGGCGTCGGCGCCACTGAGCGCGTCGAAAGCGGATTTCGCGAGCGTCACTTTCAGATCGGCCGAATGAATCGCGGGATCGAAGGCGGTCACGACCGCGCCTCGAGCGACAAGCCATTCGGCGAGTTCGACGGCGGCGGAGCGGCGCAACGTGTCGGTACCGGGCTTGTAGGTGAGCCCGAGCAAGGCAATCCGTTTCTCGCGCAGATCGCCGAGCATTTCTTCGAGCTTTCGCCGGGGCCACGACTTGTGCGCGTCGTTGGCGGAACGGATCGCGGAGAAGAGCGCGGATCGATCGGCGAGAAACGAAACGTCGCGGGCGAGGGTGCCGCCGGCGAACGCGGCGCCGGGGCTGAGATAGGCGCGCGGGCCGATGCGTTCGTCAGACTTGAGGGCTTGCTCGACTTGCTTCGCGTCGGCTCCGGCGCGCTCGCAGATGGACGCGAGTTCGTTCATGAAGACGACGGAGGTCGCGAGAAAGGCGTTGAGCGCGTGCTTCGACATTTCGGCGGATTCGACGGACATCCACAAAATGTTTTCGCAGATCGGGGCGAGAAATGGTTCGAGCTGCGCGCGATCTTCCGGAGTGCGGACGCCGGCGACGATGCGGCCGGGATTGCGGAAGACGGAGATCGCTTTGCCGAGGCGCAGATTTTCGGGCGAATATGCAAAGCGGCGATGGTGGCGCGATTCGAGCCTCGCCGTGGTTCCGGCGGGGAGCTGCGAAGAAATCAGGATCAAAGTATCGGCGGCGAGATGGGGGATGAGCGACGCGATTTGTCGCTCGACATAAGCGGAGTCGGCCTGATCGGCGTCGTCGACGGGAGTGTCGAAGGTGACCCACACGAGATCGGCGCGCGCCGCGTCGGAGAGAGCCGACGAAAAGCGCAGGGATTTCCTGTCGAGGCCGGCGCGGATGAGGTCGTCGAGGCCGGGCTCGGAAATGGGCGCGCGGGCGGTGTTGAGTCGAGCGACATTTTGGGCGTCGGGATCGATGGCGACGATGTCATGATGCCCGGCGAGACAGGCGGCGGTGACCGAGCCGAGGTGCCAGAGGCCGAAGACGCAAACGGTCATGAACTCGTATCTTTACATATCCTCTTTTCTTTAAGGAAGCTTCCTCTCACCGTTATGACCCGTGAACGGCACGGGACCGGTCGTGTACCGGCGAACATCCATCACACACACACGTCGGCCGGGAGAGCCATGGTTGCCGGCTTCGGTGGAATCGGCCCTCCGATGAAAGAGCGCTCGATCTCCTCGGCTACGAGCTTACGCCGGCCGGTGCGGAATGCGAGCGCATCGAAACGGGAAATGCGTGTGCCGATTCGCGTTATTCGCCGACGAACGCGACGAGTTGGCGGGTGACGGCATCCATGGCTTGGCTTTGTCCGGCCATGGCGGCGCTGGCGGCGGCGCTTTCTTGAGCGCTGGAGGCGGCCTGCTGGGTGATGCGGTCGACTTCGCCCAGGGCGTGCGCGATCTGGTCGATGCCGCGGGCCTGTTCGGTGCTCGACACGCTGACTTCGTCGACCAGGCGCTTCACTTCGACGGTGCTTTCGGTGGTGGCGTGGATGGCCTCGGCCATGTGATCGAGCCTGGCTTTGCCTTCGCGGGTGCTGTCGATGGATGCTTCGATCAGGCTCGCCGTATCTTTGGCGGCCTGGGCGCAGCGGCCGGCGAGGCTGCGGACTTCGTCGGCGACGACGGCGAAGCCCATGCCGGCGTCTCCGGCGCGCGCGGCTTCGACGGCGGCGTTGAGGGCCAGGATGTTGGTCTGGAACGCGATCTCATCGATGATCCTGATGATGCGCGCGATTTTTTCGCTGGCCGCGCCGATGGCCTGCATGCTGACGATGGTTTCTTCCAGAGACCGGTTCGCTGCGGCGACCTGCGTATCGGCGCGAGCCATCAGGCGCATGGCGTCGCCGGAATTTTTCGCGTTGCTTTGGGTCATGGAAGCAAGCTCCTGGCTGGAGGCCGAGGTTTCTTCGAGCGAGGCGGCCTGCTTGCGGGCTCCGTCGGCAAGGGCCCGGCTGGCGGAAGAGATCTGCCCGGAGGCGGCGGAGACTCCGCGCGCACAGGAGGCGACTTGGGCGGTGACGCCGCGCAAGCGGAGCGTGATGCCGCGGCTGATCCACATCAGCCAGCCACCGACAGCCATGGAGAGGCCGACCAGCGCAACGGTGATCGAGCGGCTGCCGCTCTCGCGCGTCCCGGCATTTTTCTCGGTGGCTTCGAACTGGCTGCCCTCCTGCGCGACCAGGCCGCTGGCGAGATCGCTCATGCGGGAAAGACCCGGGACGAGAGTGTCGTCGAACAGCTTGAGCGCCTGGTCCATCTGGCCGCGGCCGAGCATTTGCTCGAACTCCGCGTGACTTTTCTCGATGGCTTCTCTTTGCTCATTGATCGCGACGAGCTGGTTGGTGGTCTCGTCGGTGTTGGACATCGAGACGAACTCGGCCAGGCCGGCGTCGACGTTTTGGGCGGCGGCCGCGTATTGCGCCTGGAAGGCCCGGGCCTTTTCGGCCTGGTGGAGCATAGTGCCGGATGCGACGGCGCGCTCCAGGGCGTTCATGTTGGCGGCGTCGGCGCGGATCTGGCCGGCGAGCATTTGCCTGCGTGCGGTGCCGCGGATGGCCTCGTCGAGCTGTGCGCCGAGATCGGTGGTGATTTTAAAGCTGACCGCGCCCAGGATGAGCACGAGGACCAGCATGGCTCCGAAGCTGGAGGCGAGTTTCACGCCGAGAGTGAGGTGTCGTCGTCGCATGAGGTGTTCTCCAGGGTTACCAATTGTTGTCGAATTCGAGGGCGGCTTTGGCCGGCTCGGCTTGGGGGGCGAACTTCCATTTCTTCACAACTGCTTTGGTGGCGCTGAGCGGGGCCCACAGGAGAAGGCTGAAGCCGAGCGCGGAGAGCGCGGGTTTGAACATGAGTGTCGTTTCCTCGTGCGGCTTATCGGATGGGAGTCGTGTTGTTTGAGACAGGACGCGTTGTGGAGGGGGGCCGCTCCCTTTGGTCGCGGTTCGAGTGGGCTGTCGCAGAGATGCGACGTGGAGTGGCGCGGGTTTGAACATGAGTGTCGTTTCCTCGTGCGGCTTATCGGATGGGAGTCGTGTTGTTTGAGACAGGACGCGTTGTGGAGGGGGGCCGCTCCCTTGTATGTTGGAACCACGGAGTAAGCCCGGCTCCGTGGCTGCGGAGCCGGGCGGACGACGCAGGATCGACCGCTCCCCGGTTTCGTTGACACGATCCGTACCAAAGCTGGATCTGCGCCGTCATCCGGTTGTACCCGAACAGTCGCTAGGGCCGGCTCGTCCGAGCCCGCATTTTGCAAGGAAGGGTTCACCGTGCATTCAGATTCTAACGCGCC
>JAIQFJ010000447.1 GCA_020073325.1 Terriglobia bacterium
CGCGGCCAAGACCTTCGCTGTGTGGGGCGAACGGACGCGCCTGCAGTTCCGCGCGGATTTCTTCAACCTGTTCAATCACACCAACTTCGCCAACCCGATCGGGAATGAAAGCAGCGCCACCTTCGGCAAGATCACGCAGACGGTGGGCAGCGCTGTGGCCACCGCGGTCGGGACCACGGCAGGCGCGCTCGGCGGGCCTCGCCAGATTCAGTTCGCGCTCCGGTTGTCGTTCTAGCCGGGCGGTCAGTCCAACGCGCTCCATCAGGCCTCGTGGCAGGATGGAGCGCGTTTTATTTTGAGCAATGAAAAAGGGGCGGATTTGACTCCGCCCCTCTCCTCCGACTGACCTTCACACGAACCGTTTACACGCGAGCCCGCAAGAATTCGTAACGCTCCAGCGTGGCTGCAAACGTCGCCTCCGGATCGTTGCGCAACACCTTGCCGACACAGCGCAGCTTCACTTCGCTGCGCGATCCGGACGCTTTGGGAAAAGTGATGTAATACTCGATCGCCTCGCCGACTTCGACTGGGACGGCGGAAGTGAACAGAACCCCCGACGAGCTCACATTTCTGGTCTCCCCGGCAGGCTTGGCGCCGGCCCCCGAACGAATAAGCTCGATCGGGAGCTTGAGTTCGAAGCGCTGATTCTTACGTTGTTCGATCATCGTACTTTCGACTTTATAGCCGAAAAGAACTAAGGTCAATGGGCGGAAGCCTAGATTAAAGGTCCTATTGTCATAGTACGAAGGCACTATCGTCCTATGGCTTACCTGCCGCGCGGACGGCGTCTGCAAGCCTGCCGCTTGCCACGCGTGGGAAAATGGAAGTCTTGCTAGACCGCATCACCGTGCATGGCGCACGCCAGCACAATCTGAAAAATATCGACGTCGAGATCCCGCGCAACACGTTTACCGTCATCACGGGGCTGAGCGGATCCGGCAAATCGTCGCTGGCCTTCGACACGATTTACGCCGAGGGACAGCGGAGGTATGTCGAAACGCTGTCGCCCTACGCGCGCCAGTTTCTGGACCAGATGGAGCGCCCCGAGGTCGATTCGATCGACGGCTTGAGTCCCGCGATTTCGATCGAGCAGAAGACCACCAATCGCAGTCCGCGTTCAACGGTCGGGACGATCACCGAGATCTACGATTATCTGCGCGTACTCTACTCGGCGATCGGGGTGCCGTATTGTCCCAATTGCGGCCATGAAATTTCACGCCAGTCGCCGGATCAGATTCTGGAGCAGGTGATGGCGCTCGGCAAGGACGAGCGTGTGATGATCCTGGCGCCGATCGTGCGCGGGCGCAAAGGCGAATACAAAAAGGAACTGGAAAAGCTCGCCAAGCAGGGATTTTTACGGGCGCGGATCGACGGCGTGCTGCGGTCGCTCGATGAAGAGATCACGCTCGACCGGCGGAAGAATCACACGATTGAAGTGGTGGTGGACCGGCTGCTGGTGAAACCTGAGATCGAGAAGCGCCTGGAAGCGTCGATCAAGACGGCCGCGAAGCTCGCCGACGGGCTGGTGCAGTTGGTCGTGGTGAACGGACCCGAGAAGCTGTATTCGCAGAAGCTGGCGTGTCCGGATTGCGGAGCGAACGTGCCGCAGCTCGAGCCGCGGTCGTTTTCGTTCAACAGTCCGTTCGGCGCGTGCGAAACGTGCAGCGGGCTGGGGTCCAAGTGGAATTTCGATCCGGCGAAGATTATTATCGATCCGTCGCGTCCGCTGCTGGACGGCGGGCTCGGGCCGGGCGGCAGTTCGAGCTACATGGCGACGGCGATCATGGGGCTCGCGACGAAGAACAAGATTCCCATCCACAAGGCGTTTTCGGATCTGCCGCAGAAGTCGCAGCAGATTCTGCTGGAAGGTGCGGGCACGCAAAAGGGCGTGCTCGGGGTTCTCGAAGGCTACATCCTGGACGAAAACGCCAGCGAGACGTATCGCGAATGGTACATGCAATACATGTCGCCGTCGCTGTGTCCGGACTGCAAGGGACGGCGTCTGAAACCGTCGAGCCTGGCGGTGCGTGTCAACGGCTTGACGATCGCGGAGCTGACCGGGATCTCGCTGACGCGCGCGCTGGAAAATGTGCGCGGCTGGAAGCTGAACGATCGCGAACACATCATCGGCGGGCGCGCGGTGGAGGAAATTCGCAACCGGCTGGAGTTTCTGGTCGCGGTGGGGCTGGATTATTTGAGCCTGGAGCGGTCGGCGGCGACGCTCTCCGGAGGCGAAGCGCAGCGCATTCGCCTCGCGACGCAAATCGGATCGCGGCTGCGCGGGGTGCTGTATGTTCTCGATGAGCCTTCCATCGGCCTTCATCCCCGCGACAACACGCGGCTGCTGGATTCGCTGGCCCGGTTGCGCGATCTGGGGAATACCGTGCTTGTCGTCGAACATGACGCGGAAACGATCGAGCGTGCCGATTATGTGATCGATCTCGGCCCGGGTGCGGGACGGCTGGGCGGTGAACTGGTCGCACAGGGGACGCCGAAGCAGATCGAGAAGACGAAGGCATCGCTGACAGGGCAGTATCTGGCAGGCGCGCGCACGATCGCGATGCCGGCCGTGCGACGGTCGCCGGGGCCGAAGAAGATTTCGATTCGTGGAGCGACCGAACACAATCTCAAGAAGGTCGACGTGGAGTTTCCGCTGGGCCTGTTTATTGCGGTAACGGGCGTGTCGGGCAGCGGAAAATCGACGCTGGTCAACGATATTCTGTATCGCGCGGCGTCGAAGCAGGTATACGGGTCGCGGACCGAGCCGGGTGCGCATGATTCGATCAAGGGGCTGGACGAAATCGATAAAGTGATCGAAATCGATCAATCGCCGATCGGGCGCACGCCGCGGTCGAATCCGGCAACATACACGCAGGTGTTCACGCTGATTCGCGATTTGTACGCGCGATTGCCGGAGTCGAGAGAGCGCGGCTACAAGCCGGGTCGATTCAGCTTCAACGTGAAGGGCGGACGCTGCGAGGCGTGTCAGGGCGACGGGCTGAAGCGCATCGAAATGAATTTCCTGCCCGACGTCTACGTCACCTGCGACGTGTGCCGCGGGCGCCGCTACAATCACGAAACGCTGCAGGTGAAGTATAAAGGCCAGTCGATCGCGGATCTACTGGAGGCTCCGGTGGA
Source organism: Terriglobia bacterium (assembly GCA_020073325.1). GTDB lineage: Bacteria > Acidobacteriota > Terriglobia > Bryobacterales > Bryobacteraceae > Palsa-187. The sequence goes on from JAIQFJ010000447.1 coordinate 3,139, forward strand.
GGATGCGCTCAAGCTGCTGGAAAATATTCCGCAGATCAAAGCAAAGCTGGAAACCCTGGTGGAGGTCGGGCTGGGATATCTGCATCTGGGGCAATCGTCGACGACGCTTTCGGGCGGTGAAGCCCAGCGCATCAAGCTGGCGCGCGAGCTGAGCCGCCGGCAGACGGGCAAGACGCTATACATCCTGGACGAGCCGACCACGGGGCTGCACTTCGAAGACGTGCGAAAATTGCTCGACGTGCTGCATAGCCTGGTCGAGTTGGGCAACACTGTAGTGGTGATCGAGCATCAGCTCGACGTGGTGAAGACGGCGGATTGGATTATCGATCTGGGTCCGGAGGGCGGCGATCGCGGAGGAACGCTGGTGGGCGCCGGGTCGCCTGAGGAGATCGTGAAAAATCCGCGGAGCTATACGGGTCAGGCGTTGAAGACCTTTCTGGGAAATGGTAATGGCCGCAGATGAGCCGATACAGTGAAAAACCGCTCTCGTTCGACGCGCTGAAGACAGTGCCGATCGATGCGCGCGGGGGCAAAGTCCAGGTTGAGCACTTCGCGACGCCTTATGCGGGCGGCGGCGTGAGCGCGCTGATCGATTCTCTGCCGAAAATTCTGGCGGCCGATTCGTTTCGCGGCGTGATCGATGCAATCCGGCGGGCGCGCGATCAGAAGCGCGCGCTGCTGTGGGGCATGGGCGGACACGTGATCAAGTGCGGGCTGGGCGACGTGCTGCTCGACCTGCGGTCGCGTGGATGGATCACCGGGTTCGTCATGAACGGCGCGGCGTCGATTCACGATTTCGAGATCGCGATTGCCGGACAGACCAGCGAGGATGTCGAGGCGGTGCTGCCCGACGGGCGCTTCGGCGCGGCGGAAGAGACCGGGCGCGACATGAACCGGGCGATTGCGGAAGGGGATGCGGAGGGGATCGGGATCGGCGAGGCGCTGGGGAAGTGGCTATTCCAGGGGCCAGGGAAAGACGGCAGCCTGCTGCTTGGGGCTTATGATGCAGGGATTCCCGTTACCGTGCACGTGGCCATCGGGACGGATACGCCGCATACTCATCCCGCCGCCAATCCCGCCGCTATCGGCAGTGCGTCCCACCGCGACTTCCGCCTCTTCTGCTCCCTCGTCGCGGACCTCGATGACGGCGGGGTCTATCTGAACGTGGGGTCCGCCGTGATTCTGCCGGAGGTCTTCCTGAAGGCCGTCTCCGCCGTGCGCAATCTCGGATGTCCATTGGCCGGCTTCACCACCGCGAATTTCGATTTTCTGCAGCACTACCGGCCGCGGGTCAACGTGGTGGAACGGCCGCACGCCCGTTCCGGCGGAGCGGGTTACTCGATCACGGGCCATCACGAGCTGATGGTCCCCTTGCTGGCGGCCGCACTGATCGAAAGAGACGAATGATGGACGACCAGCCGCTGGACAACCAGCCGGACGGGCAGCTGGAACCGCCTGCCCCGCCGCCGGAGCGCTATCCATTCTGGAGCTATTTCGACCTGGTCGTCTTCTTCGGCTTCAGCTTTCCCGCCCTGCTGCTGGGATGGGCCCTCGTCAAGGGGGCGTTGACCATGCTCCACATCCATGTCGCGGCGGCGGCGGTGGAACCCGTGGCGGAGCAGGCGGTGGGCTATGTCATCCTGTTCGCCGCGCTGAAGCTGCTGTTGCAGGTGGAATACGAACGCCCGTTCTGGCCTTCGCTGGGCTGGAAGCGGATCCGGATTCCGTGGCTCTGGGTGGTGATCGCCGGCGTCTCGGCGGGCTACGCCGTGGTGTTCGTGGCGAAGCTGATCCGTACGCCGGAGACCAAGAACACCCTGACCGAGATGATGCAGGACCCGACCTCGTTCTGGGTGATGCTGATCATCGGCATCACGCTGTTTCCGCTGTGCGAAGAACTGGCGTTTCGCGGCTTTCTCCAGCCGCTGCTGGTGCGCAGCCTGGGCGCGGTCCCCGGGATCATCGTGGCGGCCATTCCTTTCGGGCTGCTGCACTATCATGAATACGGCGACTCCTGGCGCCATGCGCTGATCGTGGCCGCGGCGGGAGCGGCGTTCGGCTGGATGCGGC
>JAIQFJ010000448.1 GCA_020073325.1 Terriglobia bacterium
TCAGCGAAACGCTGCGCGGGAACGACCATCAAGAGAATCGCCGCCCATTGTAAGCGGTTCGGTTTGACCTCGGCCCATCCGCGCGCGGCGATCGTGATCATCGGCGGAAGCAGCAGGAAATAATAGCGCGGGAAAAATCGAAGACCCAGAACAACGCCAGTGAACGAAATTGCGACCCACAGAAAAAGTTTCCAGCCGCGCTCGACTCGGATCGCGAGGACCGCACCGACGACGAGGATCGATTGGAACCACATCCATCCGGCGGTCCGTTTGATGCCTTCCTGCAGCGGATTTTCGACGAACGTGTTCTTCGCGTAGATCGATCCCCACTGCCAGGTTTGCTGGTAGAAAGCGGCGAGCGAGCCGTGAGCCCACATCCATCCGAGCGCGATCGCGTTCGGCGCGGCGAATCCGGCGAGCAGGAGCGGCAAGGATCGCCATTGCCAGATCGCGCACGCGGCGAGCACGAAGATCGCTTTCGAGCTGCACAGCAGGCCCATGCCGGCGGCGGCTCCGCTCCAGAACGGTTTTCCGCGCCAGGCGAAATAGATCGCGGCGAGATGCGGCAGGATCAGCAGCATATCAGAAGCGAGCGGGATGACGGCAGAAGGCCATCCGAACGTGAGAAAGAATCCGGCGAAGAGCGCAGCGTAGCCGGCTTCTTTTTCCGACCACTTTAGCTTCGCGAGCTGGTATGCAGCGACGCACACGGCGAGGACGTAGGCGGCTCCCGCGAGCCGCAGTGCGATTCCGTCTTTCGCGGCCCACAGCAGATACGTCCACGCGACCAGCGGAGGCTTGTCGAACCAGACGTCCTTATAAAGTGTCTTGCCGCGGAAAACTTCCATCGCGGCGGCAAGGGGGAGATTGTCGTCGGCCCACAGGACTCCGGAGTGGCACAGGCGCGCGGCGATGACGATCGCGGCGAGGATCGGGAATAGGAACAGGCGGCGTTTTTCGAGGGTCACCGGGGATTTTCTATCGTACGACGAGCGCCGGGTTGACAACCGGCGCGCCGGCTGCCAGCCGGCCCCACAACATCGGCCTAGTTGCCTGGATTTTTCGGGGACGGCGCCGGCTTCGCGACCGGCTTCGGTCCAGCCGGAGCCTTGCGGATCTCTTCGAAATACTGCTCGACGAACTGCTGATACATCAGCGGCACTTCGTCGCGATGAATTTCGCTGCCGGCTTCGGCATGCTGGGCCTGCTTTTGCGCCCACGGAGTCTTGAGCTGCTGCTTGCTCGATCCAACTTCGACCATCACCTCGCCGGTGACGTTCTGCGCGCGCTTACCCAGAATTTCGCTGATCTTGCCCATCGCGGCGAGCTGCTCGGCTTCCTTCGCGGACTTGTCGCCGTCGGCCGCGCCGATGCCGCTTTTCGAATCCTGCGAGGCGTTCTTATCGGACGATTTTTCGCTGCCCTTGGCGTCGGCGGACTGCTTCTGGTCGCCGGCTTCATTCTGCTGCTGATCGCTCTGCGCGTCGCTCTTGGACTGATCCTGCTGTTTGCCCTGCTTGCTCTGGTTGCCCTTGCTGTCCTTCTGGCCCTGGCCGTTCTGCGCTTCCTGCTTCTCGGATTGCTGGCCGTCCTTCGATGATGACTTCATCTTGTTCATCATGTTGGCCATCGCATCCTTCAGCTTGTCCATCAGCGAAGAATTCTGGCTTTCCGAGCCCTGCTTGCCTTCCTTGCCGCTCTGCTGCTTGCCGTCCTTATTCTGCTGCTTGCTGTCCTGATCCGAATCGTTGCCTTGCGACTGCTTGTCGCCCTTGTCGGAGTTTTCGGCCTGCTGATCCGAATTCTGCTGATCCTGCGCGCCCTTTTGCGCGGATTCCTTGGAGTTGTCGGCGGCCTGAGGATTGGACGGGTCCTGCTGATCCTGCGCGTCGAGCTGCTGATCGGGTGAATCCTGATTCTGCACGGTCGGCGAGTCGGGATTCGTGTCCTCACCCGAAGGCGGCTTGAGCGGATTGCCCTTCTTGTCGAGCTTCGCCATCTGCGCCTTGGGCGGGAAGAAGGTATCCATCGCCATCTTCACCAGCGACGGCTGCAGGCTGAGCGATCCGGTGACGGCGTAGCGCAGCGCAAATAGTCCGAAAGCGACGGCGGCGAGGGCGATCGCGGCATAGGCGAAGCGCGGGCGCGAGAACGGCAGGGCGACTTGTAAGTTGACGCCGCGCGCCGCCGATTCAGCCTCTTCGCGCTGGCGGGCGCGAATCACTTCGTGGCCGCGCGACGGGTCCGACTCAAAATAGATCGCCGTCGAAAGCATGTCGGCGAGGCTCAGGCGGCGGTCGATCCGCTGGGCGAGCTTATATGTGGATGGAATCGTCTGACGCAGGCGATAGACACCCACGCCGAGGCTGACGAACGCGAGCAGAACCACCCAATACCAGTCCAGGATCTGCGTACCGGCGAGCATCAGGACAATCGCGCCGCCCATCCCGATCGTCAGCGCGAGAGCCGACTGGTCGAGCAGCAGGTGAGCGATACATCGCTGGCGGGCCCTTTGAAGGACCTCTTTTAACGGTGACTGATAGGCCAAATTCCGATCCGAGCCCCAGATAGATTATGACACAGCGATTTTAAGGCGTACGGATCGTGCGCAGCTTGTCGCCGTCGAACGTCAGGATCCAGTCGTAGGAAGAGAGGTCGGGCGGATGGTCGAGCTTTTTGCCCAGGTCGATGTCGAGCGTGTGGTCGTTCCAGAAAATTCCGGCGATGAGAGCCATATCCCAGCCGTCGAAGGGATCGTTCACGAACAGGACGCGGCTATGCGGCGCGGGGTGCGCGCGCAGCGTGTTCATTTGAGAAATGACGGCCCAGGTGACGCGGTGATCGTCGATGAAAGCGGGAATGGTCGCGCGCCATCGCGGAATGGCCCAGTAGGTGAGCATGCATCCCAGCACGACGGCCGCGGCCCATCGGACATTGGCGCGGATCGGGATCGAGGCGAACAGTGTCGCCGCGAGCATCACCCAGGCGAGCAGTGCGACGAAGAGGCTCGCACCGCCGCGCGGGACCACGGTGAACGCCACGGGCAGCGTCGAGACGAGGGCGGCGAACCAGCACCACCACAGTTCGCGCCGCCGCACGATCAGGCAGACAGCGGCCAGCGCGGCCCAGACGGCGATCCATTTCCAGTTCGCGTTGAAGCCGGCGGTGACGAAGAAATCGTTGAGATAGAGGAGCTGATTCACGAAGAATCGCGACGCGGTGATCTCCAGTTTGTAGCCGGGCTCTTGCGACAGCGAATGCGGTCCGAAGACGCGGCCGGAAAGATAGAGAAGCGTGATCACGATCAGCATCGCCGGCGCGCGCACCTCGCGCAGGCGCCCGACGAAAATTTCATAGCCCGCCAGCCACGCGACGGCAGCGACGGTGCTTTCCTTCGAATTGATCGCGGCCAGATAGAACGCGGCGATCGCGATCAGGTTCGGCCCCGAAAGATTCCGCCCATTGCGGCGGAAACGAAGATAGCAATAGACCAGTGCTGAGGTGAACAACGCGGCCATATCGTCGTACAGGAACGACGTGTTGTAGTAATTCGCAATCATGATCTGCGGATGCACGCAGACGATGGCCGCCGCAATGGCCGCTGCTGCGGAGGACTTCGTCAGCTCCAGAACGATGCGGAAAACGAAGTACAGCACGCCCGCAATCACCAGAAGAATCGCGATACGGTACGGCACCGGACTGAGGCGGGCCCACTGGTAAATGGGCAGATAGAACACCGCACCCATGGGACGATAGCCGCCGCTCCAGAAATTCACGATGTCGGCGAGGCATTTCCAGAACCCGCGATTCCAGTAATAACGGAGGTTCATCGGATCGTCGGGCCGACCTCTGCCGCAGTACGGATTCAGTGACGCCACGTATTACAACTGAAAAGCAAAATACGGCGGCATGGGCGTCAGCGAGATAAAGCAGCTTAAACAGCTCGAGGATGAGATCCGACGCTTAAAACAAATCGTTGCCGATCTTACGCAATCAATCGCATAGGAAGGATGAGGCTCGTCATTTGCCGTATACATAATCAACGTATCATTGTATTCGCACGTTCAGTATCAGAGACATTGTTCTCAAAGCATAGACTCAACAAGAATATCGTTCCCCGATTTTCGTTTGCAATACATATAATTCTCTGATAATCTGCTTTGCACACACGTCGCGTTTGACGTATTACTGTGTGATAAAACGCACCGTGTCACTTTATAGAAAGAGAAGCATTCACGCATGGGCAGATACAATATCACTATTTTTCTCCCCGCAGCCGGCCTCGGCGAACGACTCAGGCCGATTACGAATCACATTCCCAAGCCGCTCCTCCCGATCCTCGGCAAACCGCTGATCGAGATCATCCTCGAGCGGCTTACCTCGGTCTGCGACGGTAAGATCGGCATCAACCTGCACTGGAAACCAGAAATGATCCGGGCATGGGCTGCGGGATCTCCCTGGAAAGACCGCATCACCTTCTTTCCCGAGGACCCCATTCTCGGTACCGGCGGAGCGCTCAAAAATGCGGAACCATTTTTTGCAAACGGCCCCTTTATCGTGCACAACGCTGATATCCTTCTTACGATCGATTTTACGAAACTGATCGAGGTCCATCTCACATCAAAGAACATCGCCACGCTCGTGACCCATAGACATCCGCGGTTGAGCAATGTCGTCATTGATGACAACGATCTCATCCTTGATGTTGAAAATCCGGGCGCCTCCAGGCCTGATCCCCAAAGGATCGCGAGAAAGGTCGCTTATACCGGCATTGCCATATACTCTCCTGAGATCCTGAAATTCCTTCCGACCGGGGTATCGCATGCAACCGTTGCGTGGCTCGACGCGGCAAAAGCGGGGCACCGGGTACAGGCCCTCGATTTCACCGGCTGTTACTGGAACGACATCGGGACTCCGGCGTCATATGTCGCGGGGGTCTTCGATGCGATGCGAGAGAACGGTGAGACTGTTTACCTGTCTTCGAATGCCGCCTGCGGAAAGATCGGAATGGACGGCTATGTCGTTCTTGAATCGGGAAGCGAGGTCCGGGACAAGGCTCATCTCAGGAACTGCCTGGCAATGCCCGGTGCGCGCGTTTCAGGAAAACAGGCGAACCGGATCATCGGGCCGGACTATAGTATCGATCTAAAGGAAACGGAGATGCAGCCCTCGCTCCATGCGGCAGAGCAAAAAAAGGTGGCG
>JAIQFJ010000449.1 GCA_020073325.1 Terriglobia bacterium
GATTCCAGTTCCTGCAACGCCATCGCGTCACCCACGAGATTCGCTTTGAGCGTGACAGATTCGCCGTGCGGGGCGTAGGTTCCGGTAAGAGACGCTTTCGCCTTGCCGATGTGCGCGTCGCCTTGCGTCAGCGATCCGGCGCGCGTGGCAAGGTTGTGGCGCACGGCGAAATCGAACTCCAGCGGCCGCGTGGCAGGCGATGCGCCTTTGACCAGCTTCATCTGTTCCGCTTTCACCGAGCCTTTCGCGGAAAAATCCTTGCCGTCGGATTCGGCGGCGCCGTCGACTGAAGCAATCCCGGCGATTCCCGTCGCGGGATCGACCACGCCCGAAGCGACCAGGTCGAGATGCGTGATCTTGAGCGATGCGTTCAGGGGAGTCCGCTCGGCGTCGTCCTGCAGGGGACCGGCTTTGCCGTCGAGCTTAATCTCGCCTCCGCCGTTGAGCGCGGCGGTCATCGTGAACGGCATCACGGAGGTTGGCGAGAAATCCTTCAGCTCGATGTTGACCTTGTCGAGGATGATCGGCTTGCCGTGGCCGCTGGTATGCGCGACCGTCAGGCGGCCGTTGGTGATCCTGACGAGTTTGACCGAAAGATCGATGGGAGCGCCGGCGGCCTGCGGCGTTGAAGTCTGCGGCGGCGGCGCGGATTTGCTGCCGAGCGTCGCGTAGTTCCATTTGCCCTCCGGCGTTTGGAGCAGCAAGATTTGCGGCTGATCGATGGTGATGGCGGTGACGTTCACTTTCCGCGACGTGATCAGCGGAAGAAGTTCGACGCCCGCGCCGAGAGATTTCGCTTGCAGGAAAGGCGCTTTGCCGAACGCGGGATCGTCGCCGATGGAGAGATCGTCGGCGGCGACGGTGCCGTTCCAGATGGAGAGCTTCAGGTTTCCGACCGTCACGGGTCGTCCGAGAGCGGTGGAGAGTTCCGATTCGAGACGAGGGCGGAACTGGTTGACGTCGATGAAAAAGGGAATCGCGACGATGACGACCAGCAGCGCGAGAACAACGATTCCGATAACGCGGATGAGTTTCACGGCGGGCCTCCGATTTCGAGTTTAGCCGATGAGCATCGTAACCGGCGGTCGCGCAGTTTATGTGTGAAAACGGGACACCCGCTCCTTCGCAGTCGCGGCTCTTTGTCAGTATCGGGGTAACGAGCAATGAGCCGCCTGTGAAAGGTTTCAAACAGCTCGGATATAATGCCGCCATGAAGAGATTTGCTGTTTGCCTGCTCGCGGTGCTGCCGCTTGGCGCCGCGAAGCTTTCGCTGACCGATATTTTTCAGATTCAGACTGCGTCGCTGCCGCAGATTTCGCCCGACGGAAAACACATCGTCTATCAGCGAAATTTTGCCGATGTCATCACCGACAAACGCTACTCGAATCTGTGGATCATCAATTTCGACGGGACCGGCGACCATCCGCTGACCACGGGAAAATTCAGGGACGGGGACGCGCGCTGGTCGCCTGACGGATCGCAGCTCGCCTTTACGTCGGACCGCGGCGGATCCTCGCAGGTGTGGCGCATGTGGGTGGATTCGGGGCAGACGGCGGTGGTGACGAACCTCACGTCGGAGCCGGCGAGCCTCAACTGGTCGCCCGATGGAAAATGGATCTCCTTCGTGGCGCACGTAGCCGAGCCGGCGCGCAAGATCGCCGACGTTCCGGCGCCTCCCGAGGGAGCGAAATGGGCCGACCCGCCCAAGGTGATCGACAAGCTGGTTTATCGCTTCAACGGCGCGGGATATTTGAAGCCGGGATACGCGCAGGTGTTTGTCGTGGCGGCCGAAGGCGGCGCGGAGCGGCAGATTTCGCAAGGCAAGTATCAGCACGGCGGAATCGGCTTCAACGCCAGCGAGCCGATCTGGTCGAACGACGGAAAATCGCTGATCATGTCGGCCAACCGGCACGACAATTATGAACTGGAGCCGCGCAATACCGAGATCTACGAATTCCGCGTGGCGGACGGAACCGCGAAGGCTCTGACGACGCGCAACGGTCCCGACAACGGGTCGGCGCTGTCGCCCGATGGAAACTGGATCGCCTACACGGGCTACGACGAAAAGCTGCAAGGCTACCAGGTGACCAAGCTGTACGTCATGAAGCGCGACGGCAGCGAATCGCGAATGGTGACGGTTACATTCGATCGCGACGTGCAGGCTCCGCGCTGGGCGCCGGATGGGAAGAGTATTTATTTCACCTCGGACGACCATGGCGACACGGCGCTCTATTCCAGTTCGCTCGATGGCGTGGTGAAAAAATTCGCCGGCAACGTGGCGAGCTCGCTCAGCTCGTACGCAGGCGGCGCGGCGTTCACGATCGCAAAGAACGGAAACTACGCGGCGACGTACGGTACGCCGTCGATTCCGGGAGACATCGCGGTGGGGACGCTCGGGTCGGCCTCGCTCAAGCCGATCACGGCGGTCAACGCCGGCCTGCTGGCGGGCCGCGAGCTCGGGCCGGTGGAGGAGATCGATTATGAATCGTCGAAGGATCATCGCAAGATGCAGGGCTGGATCATCAAGCCGCCGGATTTCGACGCGTCGAAGAAGTATCCGCTGATTCTCGAAATCCACGGCGGGCCCTTTGCGAATTACGGCGACCGCTTCGATATCGAGAAGCAGTTGATGGCGGCGCGCGGTTACGTGGTGCTGTACACGAATCCGCGCGGATCGACCAGCTATGGCGCGGAGTTCGGCAACCTGATTCATCACGCCTATCCGGGCGACGATTTCTACGACTTGAACTCGGGCGTCGACGCGGTGATCGCGAAGGGCTACATCGATCCGAATCGCTTGTACGTCACCGGCGGCAGCGGCGGCGGTGTTCTGACGTGCTGGGTGATCGGCCACACGACGCGCTTCAAGGCCGCGGTGCCGACCTATCCGGTGATCAACTGGTACAGCTTCGTGCTGACGTCGGACATCGGCAACTGGACGTCGAAGACGTGGTTCCCGGGGCTGCCTTGGGATAACGTGGAGAATTACGAAAAACGGTCGCTGCTGTCGGTGGTGAAGAACGTCAAGACCCCGACGATGGTGATGACGGGCGAGGCGGATTATCGCACGCCGATTTCGGATTCAGAGCAGTATTACCAGGCGCTGAAACTGCTGGGCATCGAAGCGGTGATGGTCCGCGTGCCGGAAGAGCCACACGGGATCTCGGTGCGGCCGAGCCATCATATGGAGAAGGTCGCCTACATTATCGGGTGGTTCGAGCAGCACAAATAAAATTTCACGCAAAGACGCAAAGCTCGCCAGGATTTTCTTCGCGACTTTGCGTCTTTGCGTGAACCGGTTTTATCTTCTTACGATCACTTCCCGCAAGTGATCTCTGGTCAGGAAAAATTTCACCGAAGCGAATTCCTGGAAGAGCTTCTCCAGGCTGCGGTTGTTGAAGAACTGCGCCGGTTTTCTGCGCCCGCGCGGAGCCAGCAGGATGGTTTTCTGGTCGGAGATGCGATAGGAATAGGTCGGAATGGTGTCGATCTTTTCTTCCGCGTGGAAGAACGTCAGCATGCAGGCGCCGGGTCTCAGCACGCGATGCAGCTTGTGCACCACGGTTTGCAGAAGCTGCGGGCTGAGGAATTGCAGCGAGTCCCACACCAGCGCGCCGTCGAACGTGCCCTCCGGAAAGCTGAGCGCTGTGTCCAGAAATTTTCCGACGGCGAGAGGATTGGACTGGTTGGCGTAGAAGTCGCCGTCGGCGAATGCCTGGTCGAGTTGATGAACGAAATCGTCGGAATAGAGGCGATGGCCGTAGTTGGTCAGAAAGCTGATGGTTTGCTGCGTCGCGCCGGCCAGGTCGAGGATCGATAATCCCGGCCGTTCTTCAAGCGACGCGCAGAACTGTTCCAGACCGTGGCTATGGCGCGTCTCCAACGAGCGCGTCTCCAAGGACCTAGCGCTTGTGATCGCCGACTCCTGCCGCCATCGCGGGGGTGTTCGCGGCGGGCTGCGCCGGCGCGGCGGCCTGGGGCTTCGGTGCGGGCTGCGCGGCCGGGCGAGGCGCCTCGGCGCGGACGATGTCGATATTGCCCTTGAAATACGCGCCATCCTCAATCACGATGCGCGCGGTCTTGATATCGCCCACCAGCTTGGCTTCCTTGCGAATGTCGATCTTGTCGGTGGTCTCCACGTTTCCATGGATCGTGCCGAGCACGACGATCTCGCGCGCCTTCACGCTGGCCAGAACCTTGCCATTGGGACCCACCGTAAGGCGGTGCTCCTGCAACTCCACGGTTCCTTCCACTTCGCCGTCGATGGTGAGGTCTTCGCGGCTGAGAATCTGGCCTTTCACGATGACGGACTTGCCGAGGACGGCCTGCCCTCTGTGTGTATCCATCTGCGGCTCACTCGCGCTTCTGCCCGGAAGCGTGGACATAGGAATACCCTCCTTCGCAAGCACGGACTGGGTCGGCGGGGCCGCGGCCGGCTTGGGTGTATGATGTTGCTCGTCTTCCTTACGGCGGTTCCACATGGGGATCGCCTCCCTTCCCGATAAAACGTTTAAAAAATTCCTGTGCGACCGTCCATCCATACTACTACGCCGCGAAACAGACCGCGACCGTCGCAGTTCGATGAACATTGCGAGATGCGCGCAGGCGTACGAACGTTACAGGCGTTTTAGAACGGGGCGGATGAGGGCGCCGGTCCACCTTGGTCCATCCACCCCGCAGGCAAGGTACTCAGCGAGTCAGCGGGCAAGCTGGAGCGGACAATCCGGAGCGCACGACGGCGGCGGAATATCCGGCGAGACGATGGCCGCCGACGGCGAGCGCAGGGCGACTCCAATCGAGGTTCCGGCGAGAACGAGCAGACACAACAGCGCAACTTTGATCACGAAAATCCTCCTGAATGTTAGTTGCGCCGCGGCGCGAGGCATCTCACGGGCGAAGTACTTAATCCGGTGCGCCAAATTCACTGAGTTCAAGCAGCGGCAGCGGAGCAAAGGCAGTTCTGGCCGCTCCCTTGTATGTTGGAACCACGGAGTAAGCCCGGCTCCGTGGCTGCGGAGCCGGGCGGACGACGCAGGATCGACCGCTCCCCGGTTTCGTTGACACGATCCGTACCAAAGCTGGATCTGCGCCGTCATCCGGTTGTACCCGAACAGTCGCTAGGGCCGGCTCGTCCGAGCCCGCATTTTGCAAGGAAGGGTTCACCGTGCATTCAGATTCTAA
>JAIQFJ010000027.1 GCA_020073325.1 Terriglobia bacterium
CGGCGCGCCGTGCGGATCGACCCGATGATCGCCCTACGCTACGAATGATTGCAATGCATGCAATGCTATCATTGATGCGTGGCGAGCATCACCATCCGCAAGCTGGATGATTCGGTCAAGGCCAAGCTCCGCATTCGCGCGGCGAAGCATGGACGCTCGATGGAAGAAGAAGCCCGGGAGATTCTGACCAAGGGTCTGAAGGAAAAACCGCAAACCGGCCTCGACCTATACACGGCCATCCGGCGCCATATCGAACCGCTCGGCGGCGTCGAACTTGAACTGCCTCCCCGGCGGCCGATCCGGCGCCCTCCACTCTTCAGGTAGATAGGCCGCTTGATCATCCTGGACACGAACGTCCTTTCCGAAGCGCTCAGGCCGGTGCCCTCACCGGACGTGGTTCGCTGGCTGTCGGCGCAGAGCGGGGAACTCGCGATTACGACACTCACGCAAGCGGAAATTTTGTATGGAATCGAGCGGATGCCCGCGGGTAAACGGCGCGCAGCTGTGAAGTCAGAGATCGAAGCAGTCCTCAGTCAATTTCTTGGACGCATTTTGCCCTTCGACGAGCGAGCCGCGGAGCAATACGCAGTGATCGCGGCCCTCCGGGAGAGCATGGGCCGGCCGATCTCGCAAACCGACGCCATGATTGCCGCGATCGCCCGCTGTCATGGAGCGTCGATCGCCACGCGCGACACGGCAGGATTCAACCACTGCGGCGTCGGATTGATCAACCCCTGGAAGCGTTGATTACTTCGCCGCGCGAATCTGCGGGGTCGGTCCGTACAACCGGCGATACACGTCGGCATTTCGTAAAACCGTCTGAATATACCCGCGCGTCTCGCTGAAGGGGACCGTTTCGACAAACTCCGCGGGCTCGCGGAAATCGCCCCAGCTCAGCCATGCGTGCGCGCGCGACAGGCCTGCGTTGTACGCTGCCAGCGCCGCTTCCCAGTGGCCGTTCAGCCGGTCGACGATCGTCTTCAGATAGAACGTGCCGAGCTGCAGATTCACCGCCGGCTGGAATAAGCGCGGCGTCGAATAGGGCGTCACTTTCAGGCGGCGGCTCAATTCGCGACCCGTTGCCGGGACGATCTGCGTCAATCCCCGCGCGTTCGCCCGCGAAACCGCCTTCGGATTGAACTCCGATTCCTGCCGGATCAACGCTGCCATCAAATACGGATCGAGCCCGTTTTGTTTCGAGAATTTCTCGAGATCTGCCCGATACGGCAGCGGGAACGCCAGCTTCCAGAATTCCTTCGGCGCCGAGTCGAGCGGCATATAAAGGTAGCCGCTCGCGTAGCGTTTGATGAAGCGCATGGCCTGGTCCGGCCCCGTGCGGCGATCCGCAAGCGCAGCCAGTTCCATCGCGATCACGTGCGGCTGATCCTCGGTGGACGCCGCGAATCGCAGTTCGGCTTCCGCCATGTCGTCGAGACCCGCCTGCATCAGCAATCGCGACCGCTCGATGCGCGCTTTCGCCGTCGCATTCGGCTCGAAATTCAGCGTCCGCATACGCGAAGGGAACGCGACGTCGTGCAGGAACTCCTTCACAGATGCCGATGGGGGGGCCGTGATCTGCGTCAACCGTTCGCGCGCGAGCACGGTGTAGTAGTAATTCGGATACTCGCGGACGATCTCGTCATAATAAGCGCGCGCCGACGCCGGGTCGTTCGCGCCCTCGGCGATCCGGCCCAGGAAATACAGCGCGGCCGGCGAATCCTCCGACGCAGGGAACAACCGCAGATGCGCGCGCATCAACTCCGCCGCGTCCGGGCGACGGCGCATGTAATGTCCCCACACCACCTTCCAGTGGCACACCGCCGCCTGCGATTCCTTGGGAAACGTCTCGTAGCACGACCGGTACAGTGGCTCGTAGGTATCCAGCTCGTTCTCGATCAAATGCGAATTCGCATCCGACACCACGGCCTGCAATCGCCATTTCGACTGCGGATACAACCGGGCCAGCTTGTCGAGCGTCGCATGCACCTCGTCCTGATTCTTCAGCCGCCGCGCGCAGTAAGCCAGGTAGCAGAGCCGTTCCGCGTCCGGCTCCGGCGACGAAATCTCGAGCGCGCGAAAATAGCGCTGCGCCGCGAGGGTCTCTTTCGCCTCGTAATCGGCCACCCCGATCCGCACGCGGGCCAGATCGCGCTCCGCTCCGCCCAACTGCGGAATCAGGGATTCCAGTTCTTTCTTAGCGCGCTGCGGATTCCCGCCGTCGAGCAGCTTGAACGCTCGGCCCAGCATCGCATTCGGCATCGCCGGCGGATACGCGTCGCCGAGCTTCGCCCGCAGCTTCCCCATCTCCGTCTCCGCCTGCCCCGACTCGCCCGAAATCGGGAAGCCGTAATAAACGCGCTGATAATAGATGGCTGCGCTGACCGCATCCCCGGCCGCTTCGAACGCGTTCGCCATGGCTAAGTCGCCCGCGGGCTGCGGCAGCGTCGCGTAATTTTTCCGAAGAATCTCGACGGCCTGCTTGCTCTCATCGTTGGCGACATACGCCTTCGACGCGAGCATCACCGCTTTCGCCGCCAGCGGCGACGGAGGCACGTTCTTCCAGACCGGTTCCAGTGCTTTCGGCACCGCCGCATAATTCTGCGAATCGAACTGCGCCGACGCCAGATACCACGCCACGTAATCCGCCAGCTTCGGCAGCCGTTTTTCGAGCGTCGAAAGCGCCGCGATCGCCCCTGGATACCGCCGCCCGTCGTAAGCCGCAACCGCGCTCTTCAAATCCGCAATCGGATCGGACGCGCCGCTCAGCGCCCAGCCCGCGAAAACCGCCAACGCGATCGCCCAGCGCCGCTTCATGCCAGCGCCCCCGGATATCCCGGCCCCAACAGCGCCGCGTCGCCATTGGCCAGAACCCGCACCAGTTCTTCATGCAGATAGTCCGCGGTCCCGTTGAATTTTTCACGAAACGCCGCGCGGGCGGTGTCGATCTCCGTCCGCAGCGATCCATACAGGTCGCGCGACGCCCGTCCGTTCTTCACGGCCGCCGCCTGATAAAGCTGGATCTCGGCGATCTTCACGCGAGCGAACCGCTGCGCGCTGACATCCTGCGGCCGCGGCGCATAGGAAGGCGCGGTCAACGCTGCCATGGAAGCCAGTAGTTCCAAAGCCGCCGGCTCACCGGAAAACTCTCGGCCGGACTCCAAAACAGCATGGTTCCATTCTGTTTCGGTGGAGGCAGCCCGCATGCGCGCCAGCGCCCGGGCCAATCCGGCGATCAAGTCGCGGCGCGCGCCCGCGATCTCGTCATCAACGAGTCGGCGAATTTCTGCAAATCGCTCGTCGAGAGTTGTTCCAGGCACTGCGACACTTCATTTTCGCACGTACTCTGATCGCGAACAATAGAAAAGGAGGGCGGGCTTAAGCCCGCGCGGGGCTTTAGCCTCGCTTTCTCAAATGCGGAGCTAAAGCTCCACGCGGATTGAAATCCGCCCCCCACGCGGCCGGTTAAGATTCGCCCAGCAGTTTCCCGATCTCCCAGTGATGCCCGAACGGATCGACCACCCTGCCGAGCCGCCAGCCGTACATATCCCCCATCGGCACCACCACCGCCGCCCCCGCCTTAACTGCCCGATCGAACGCCGCATCCGGATCGTCGCTGATCAGCAGCATGCGCGTAGTCGCTCCGCCGAGCGTCTCTGGAGAAAAATTCTTGTGCTCCGGCGATTCGTCCGAAACCCAAAACTCGGCTCCATTCGCCGACAACCGCGCGACGACGCGCCCTTCCGGACTATCCATCCGAAAAATCACCTCGGCCCCGAAGGCCGCTTGATAAAACTCGACCGCCTTCAGTCCTCGTCGCACCGACAACATGGGAGAAATCATGACTATTTTGCAGTTTACCTTTTGGTTACCCTCGCGTAGCGAGGCGCTGCCATTTCATTACTTCGCAGGCTTGCAGCCGGCTCGTTCCCACTTGTCCTTTTCGGCCCCAGCCTGAGTGGTTTGCCATTGCATGTTCGATGGTTCATCGGCGCCCCCACATGCGAGCGGCTTAATGTGATCGACGACGTAGCCAGGGCAGGGGCCGTGCATCATTCCGGTCGAGGGGCATGGCTCCGACTCCATGAAGCCGTGCTTAGCCGCCTCGCTTCGCTTGATACGTCCGTCAGACGCCCGTTCTGGCTGGTTAAGGGTCGCAGCCGATCGCGACCTTGGTCCTACGGTCGTGGTCCTTTTGGTTGTCGATGATGTTTTCGGCGATGATGTTTTATGCCCCGCCGTACTCGGCAAAGCCCGATCGTGCGCGTGCACCACAGCTCCGTCCTTGCGCGTGTATTCGTGCACATGGACCGGTTTTGAGGGTGAGCTTTTCTGAGCAAACAACGCCCAAGCAGCGACGAGAAGAACTAAAACTCGACTCATCCTCTGAACATCGACGAATCACAAATACACTTTAGTAAACTACAAAATTATTTCGGAAAATACTTTTCATACCATTTCATCGACCGCTCGATAAAATCCACCTGATGACCCGGCTCCCGCACTCCGTGCCCCTCGCGAGGATAGCGGACCATGATCGCGTCATTCCCCACATCCCGCAGCGCGATGTAGTATTGCTCCGCCTCTGCGATCGGCACGTCGTTGTCGTTTTCGCCATGCACCATCATCGTCGGTGTGTGGACATTCGCCACGTGCTTCAGCGCCGACCGTTCCCACAGCACGTCCATCAAATTTCCCTGATGCGGAAACGCTCCCCACTCCATCTGTTCGTATTGGTTGTAATACGTCATGTAGTTGTAGCTGATGATATTGATGATCGCCGCCGTCGGAATCGCCGCCTTAAACATATTGGTCTGCGTGATCAGCCACGCGCTCAACTGACCGCCGTAGCTGGTGCCCTCGATCCCCAGCCGGTCGCGATCGATCCACAAATTCCGCCGCATCGCCGCGCTCAGTCCATATAAGACGTCCTGACCTTCATTGCCGTTCTGATCGGCAAACACCGCATCCGTGAACGCTTGCCCGTATCCGGTCGATCCGCGATAGTTCACCATCAGCGTCGCCCAGCCGTGCGAGGCGTACACCTGATTTTTGAAATTAAACGCCGGCCCCTGCTGCCCGTGCGGACCGCCATGAATATTCAGAATCAGCGGATATTTCTGATCCGCACGAAAATTGGCCGGATAAGTCAGGAACGCCTCGACGGTCCACTTGTTGTCATTGCTGATAAACGTGAGCGATTCGACTTTCTCCACCGTCTTGCCGCTCATCACGTCATGATTCAGATCCGTCAATTTCTTCACAGCGCCGCTGGGATCGCGCAGATAAAGCTCCGCCATGTCGTCCGGCGTCGACAACGCGTACGCGACCGAGCCATTGTGCTCCGACCACGCGCCCACACTTCCGTGATCGTGCACCACCGCCTGCGCGGCCAGCGGCCCCAGCGCGACTCGATACAGATGCACTTCTCCCCGCTCCTGCACCGTGAAATAAACCCACTCCCCATTCGTCGACCATTCCGGCTCGCCCTGCCGGTTATCGATCTTGGTCAGCTCCCGCCGATTCTTTCCGTCCGCGTCGATCAGCCAGACGTGCGTGTCTTCCATCGTCGTTTCGAGGTCGGTCAGCCCGCGCTTGGTCGCCTCATAGACGATGTGCTTCGAATCCGGCGACCAGTGCGGACGATACTCGGCGCTTTCCGTCGCCGTCAGCCGCTTCATCTCGCCCGTCGTCGGATCGAGCGTCAACAGGTCGTAATTGAAAAACTGATCCTCGTTCGGCTCGCGATTCGAAATGAACGCGATCTGCTTCCCATCCGGCGACCATTCGATCGAATGCTCGTAATGCGTGCCGGTCGTCAGTTGCCGCGAGCGCCCGCTCGCCACATCGGCGATAAAAATATGGAGCCGCTTGTTGTCGTTGAAATGCGAATTCCCCTCGCCCGCGTTCGGTTTATAAAGGTAGCGGGTAATCACCATCGGATCGCCCGACGCATCCGCCGTCTCCGGACCCGGCGTCGCGCTGACGTAGGCGATTTGCTTGCCGTCCGGAGCCCACGAGATCGTCTGTCCCGTCGTCGGCAGCGGCGCGTTGGTCCCTTCGAGCGGCCCGATATATTTCTTCTGCGTCCCATCCGCCGCCGCGATGATCAGCCCGGACTTGCCGTCGAGCCGTCCCGAATAAGCGATCCATTTCGAATCGCGCGACCACACCGGATTCCCCGAAGGCTCGTCGAACGCCACGGTTTTCCCGTCGCTGACGTTCCTCACAAAAAGTTGATTCACGGCATGCCGGGCCTCGCTATGCGAGATCGTATAAGCGATCTTCGTCCCATCGGGCGAGAAGTGCACCGCACCCACCGACCGCAGCTTCATAAAATCGGAGGCCTGCCATCCGCCGGCAAACAAGGCCGGCGCACAAAGGATCGCGAGAAATCTGTACATGGCAGCCAAGGTATCGATCAGAGGTCGGCGGAGTCAAGTCCCCCATTCCGCATGCATCCGAAGGAACAATAACGGATAATCGAGGAAACGCATGACAGAAAGCCTTGACCTGCGCGAAAAAGTCAATAGGCTCGTCGCCTACATTGAGGAAAATCTCCGAGCGTCGAGTCTGGCCGGGTTGACATTCATAGACACACGAAATTTTCAGGGGAGACTAACGGTCCGTCAAAACCATGTGATCTTCGGTCGCCGCGGCGCGGGCAAGAGTAGCCTTGTGAAGTCCGTTTGTGCCCCGGCTGATCACATAGCAGTACGAATTAACCTCGAAGACTATAAAGACATCAGCTTTCCAAACATCTTGCTGCGCGTCCTCAGCGCGACGTGTCAAGAACTCGGCAGCGCGGTCACAGCACGCGCAAAATGGCGGCACTTCCTGCGCGCGCGCAAGCTTCGAAAAAGGCTAGAGGGCCTCGAAAAAGAGATAGCGGGGCTTCTCTATGAGCCAGATCAGGAACAGCAGCAAGTTCGCAGAACCGAGAGTCTGGAACGGAAGTCCGGATTCGAGATCTCAGCGGGGCAAGCCGCAACCGGAAAAGCAGGAATATCCGTAGCTGACAATGATCGCTTACAAACTGAAATATCTAGGACGATCCCCGTTGACAAACTCGCTCGTCTTCAAATCGAAATTCCTCACTTCAAGAGGGTTTTCTCCGAGGCATCAGACCTGATGGGCGGGTGTCCGATATTCTTGATCCTAGATGATTTCTATTTCGTCCCCAAATCAGTTCAGCCGGAATTTATTGACTACTTCCACAGGCTGACGAAGGACACACCACTCTTCATGAAAATCGCCACGATCAAGCACCGCTCCAGACTCTTCAAAACAACGGAGCAATCGTACATTGGTGCCGAGCTTGAGCACGATATTTTTGCAATCGACATGGACTACACTCTTGACAAGTTTGCCGACCTCAAGGAGTTTATGAGCGACCTACTTGGGGCGGCAATTCGGGATGCTCAGGTTAAGCTTTCAGCCGAGGACCTATTTACCGGGGACGGGTTTTCCCAGTTGTGCCTGGCTTCTGGCGGAGTGCCCAGGGATTTTTTGTCGCTATTCGTTCGCCTCGCGAACTCCATAGTGAGCGCAAAAGGCGATAAGATCGGCAAGGTTGAAGTTAACGAAGAGGCGATTGCAATTATCAGCAGCAAACTTGATGCGCTCAAGGTCGACTCCGCGGGAGAGCGGGAGATCCTTGAAAGCTATCTCAGCGCGCTCCGAAGATTCGCGTACAATGACCATCGGACCAATGCCTTCTTGGTGGCAAAAGACGAGCTTGAACAACACCCGCAGGAGCGCCAAGCAATCCGCGAACTCGTTGATTTAAGACTCATTCACTTGATTGACAGCAACACTAGTAGCGCACCAAGCGACGGACGTCGCTATGAGGCCTATATTCTTGACGTCGGCTTGTACGAGAACTCAAGGCCGCGGAACTTCAACCAAGTCGAACCTGGAACTGAGGACTCTAGATCCCGAAAAGACCAACTTCGCGCGTCGCCAAGGTTGTCCTTGGCCGAACTTGCAAACCATGTCAAGGAACTCAAGAACGGTGAGCTAATCATCACTGAGGGACAGATTCCAATGCGTCGAACCGCGCGCTCGGACCCGGGGCAACAGACCCGGCTATTTTAGGTCAGATCGATAGCTTGTACGGAGGAAACCCTCAGCACCGAGCTCGGACTTTCGCGCAGGCTTATCAATTCGACGTCAGTTATACCTCGCGCGGCACGGCCATGCGAGGCGTGGTGAAATGCAACGTCCAGCCCGCCTACGACTCCGCCGTGATGGCGATGACCGCCGCTCTCTCCGACGCCTCCCAGTGGACCGGGTATTCGTCCTGGCTCCCGCTGGTCGCCGATCAGGTCTCCGCCGCCAACGGAGCCGCCTTCGGAATGCGCGGCATCATGGCGCAGAATCTTGAAAATTCGAAGCAATACGCCGAGGCCGCGCGCCAATATCGCGAATGGTCGCAGAAGAACTGGCAGCAGGTCACCGATCAGCGCAACGCATCCCAGGACAAGAACAATTTCTATCTGCGCGAGGCGCTCGGCGGAATCCAGACCTACGTCAATCCGTACGACTCCCGCGTTCCGCTCGAGCTACCCAACACGTATCAATATTTTTGGGTCGACCGCGGGGGCAATGTGCTCGGCACCAATGACGCCAACGCGAATCCGAACCAGGGGTCGACCGGCGAATGGAAACGCATGACGCGCTACAAGCCGTGAAATAACATCCTGTTAGCGATTCGATGCGCGCTCGCTCGCCACGACCTGCTGCATCCTGTGACCGAGGAGATCGAGTGCTTTCCCATCAAAGGACCGATTCCACCGGGCGCGGTGTTCTAGACACCGCCGCGCGACGTGTGCGTGTGATGGGTGTGCCGTTGCACAGCAGTTCATCGGCTCGGAAGGCCTTCTTAAAACGCTATCGTGGTTCACATGCCGCGAAACATCGAAATTTCTCGCGACGATCGCATTCAGATCGTCACGATCAACCGTCCGAATGCGCGAAACGCCGTCGATCGCGCCACCGCGGAGGAACTCGCCGAAGCGTTTCGCAATTTCGATAAAGACGACGCGGCCGATGTCGCCATCCTCACCGGAGCCTCGGGAAATTTCTGCGCCGGCGCCGACCTCAAGGCTCTTTCGACGGGCGACGGCAACCACATGTCTGAAGACGGCGACGGTCCTATGGGTCCCACGCGTATGCTGCTTTCAAAGCCCGTCATCGCCGCGGTCGAAGGCTACGCCGTCGCGGGAGGAATCGAGCTCGCGCTGTGGTGCGACCTCCGCGTCGCGGCGTCGAACGCCGTCTTCGGCGTCTTCTGCCGCCGGTTCGGCGTGCCTCTTGTGGATCTCGGCACGATTCGTCTTCCCCGATTGATCGGACAGAGCCATGCGCTCGACTTGATTCTCACGGGCCGCGGCGTGTCGGGAGAAGAAGCGTTGCGGATGGGGCTCGCGAATCGATTGACCGAACCTGGAAACGCGCTCGAAGGAGCCTTGATGCTGGCGCGGACCATCGCGTCTTTCCCGCAGCTCTGCATGCGCAGCGACCGGCTTTCGGTTTACGAACAATGGTCGCGCGACTGGGATTCGGCGATGCGCAACGAATTTCGCCGCGGCAGCGAGGTGGTCGCGAGCGGCGAGACGCGCTCCGGCGCCTCGCGATTTGCAGGCGGCGAAGGGCGTCACGGCACCTAAAGTGCAATAATCCGGTCAGTGAAATTCGCCCGGACACCTCTGGCGACGCTTTACGACCGTTTGTATTGTGAGCCCAACAAACACGCGCTCGAGCGGATTGTGGTGTGGCTCAGCGTCGCGGGTTTTCTCGCTCACCTGGCGCATATCGCGCTGGCTCGATCCATGGCTCATCCGCCGCCGATCGTCGCCGCCGCGGGTCAAAATTATCTTTCGGCGATCTACACTCCGTTCAGCTTCATTCTGTTTTACGAGGTCCTTATCCTCATCGCGGCTATCCCGCAATCCACCACGCAATCCATCGCGACACAGTTCGAAATCGTGTCGCTCATCTTCATCCGCGGATTCTTTAAAGAAATCGCGAAAATCGACTTCGACGCGCTACACATAAAAGAGATCCTTCCCGCGTTGACCGGCGCAGCCGCGGGACTCGGCATGTTTCTCCTGGTCGCGATTTTCCAGCGGCTCGCCACGCGCCGCCGTTCCGCTGAAATGACGCCGCAGCTCGCGCGCTTCATCGAACGCAAGAAAGCCATCTCGCTGGTCCTCACCTTCGTCTTTCTCGTCATGGGAGCCTACGCCGTCTTCGACTTTTTCCGCGAAGGCGCCGCGATTATCGAGCGAGGCTCGGGCTCGCTGCTCGCCTCCAAACCCGCTTTCTACACCGACATGTTCACCGTGATGATCTTCACCGACGTCCTGATCCTGATCCTCTCGCTGATGGTTTCCGACCGCTACGAGCTGGTCTTTCGCAACGCGGCGTTCGTCATTTCGACCATCCTGATCCGCTTCTCCCTTACCGCCGAGGAGCCCTACGGCGCCGCGATCGGCCTGGCCGGAATGGCCTTTGGAATCGTCACACTGGCGATTTACAACTACAATGCCGCTCTAAGCAATTCATCGTAGACCGCCGATAGACAGTCAGGATGAGTTCGCTCCCGGCCACCCTGCCTGTTTCGCGCGGCAATTTCCGCTGGCTCGCGCCTTCGCTGTGCGACCTGTTTTTCGTCGCCGTGATCGCGTGGTCCTTCATGACCGCCGGCACCGGCTGGGGACGCCTGCTGTGGGACGGCGACACCGCGATCCACACCGCGATCGGCGAATTGATTCTCGATCAAGGCAAGCTGCCGTCGGCGGATCCGTTTTCGTTCACCATGCCCGGCGCGGCTTGGTCGCCGTGGGAGTGGGGCTCGGGCGTGCTTTTCGCCGAACTGGATCGCGCCTTCGGGATCAAGGCCGTCGCGTTCCTCTGCGGAATCCTCATCGCCGCGACCATCACGGCGCTGCTGCGGACCATGCTGGCAAGCGGCGCGAACATGTTCATCGCGCTGATGCTCGCGCTGGTTTCGTCGAACGCGTTGTCGCTGCACTATCACGCGCGGCCGCATGTGTTCACTTTGTTCGCGCTCGCGATCGCCGCGTGGATCCTGACGCTCGACCGCGCGCAGCCCACGCGCTGGATCTGGTTGATCCCCGCGATGACCGCGCTCGACGCCAATCTCCATCCCGGATTCGTCATGTTGATCGCCTACCTGGGCGCGATCGCCGTGGGGACCGCACTCGAATGGATCGCCGGAACCGCATCGCGCGCAGCCGCCGTGCGCTATACATGGCTCGCCGGCGCGGGCCTGCTCGCATCGCTGATCAATCCGTGGGGAGTCAAACTGCACCTGCATATTCTGTCCGCATTCGGCGACCGCGGCGTGACGGACCTGACGCAGGAATGGCAGGCGCCTACGTTCCGCTCGGCTCCGCAGCTCTATTTTCTGTTCTTCCTGCTCGCGGGCGTCGCCATCGCGGGCGCACTCATCGGCCGCAAACAATTCGCCGAGCCGCTGGTGATTCTCGGCCTCGCGTTCGCGTCTCTAAATTCGTTGCGCCACTCGACCGTGTTCGTCATCGCCGCCGCGCCCATCGTCGCGCGCGAATTGTCGGGCATCTGGCAGGCTTGGGTCGCGCGGCAGCCGCGCAATTCCTCGGCGCGCATTCTTGAGGATCTTTCCGAACAGAGACAAGCTTCGTTGAATCGCTCGACGCTCTGGTCCCTCGCGGCCGTCGCGGCGATCGCGCTGTGGACTCCGGCATCGGCGTGGCCTTCGGGATTCGATCCAACCATGTTCCCGGTTGAGATGACCGCGCGCCATCCGGAACTCGCCACGGCTCGCGTTTTCACGACCGATCAGTGGGCCGATTACCTGATCTACGCGAATTATCCGCGCCAGAAAGTTTTCTACGATGACCGCATGTTCTACGGCGCGCGCATGTATCGCCAGGTATCCGATTTTCTGAACGGTAAAGCCGGCTCGGCCCTGCTGTTCGACGAATACCGAGCGGATTCGGTGCTGATCGAAACCGATTCCCCCGCCGCTGCGCTGCTGCGTTCCGACCCCGGCTGGAAAATTTCGGATCAAGACAGCACGTCGTCACTATTTGTCCGCGCCAATTAACGTTCCGCGCTGAAAACCCCATAAAGACTGTGGCATCCTAGTTCGCAGCATGCTCCCGATCTTCCTCGCTACCTACGGAGCCGTCTTCGTTGCAGAAATCGTCGGCGACAAATTGCTCTACACCACCGGAGTCCTGGCGACCCGTTACCGCACGGTCCCGATCATGTGCGGAATGGCCGCCGCGTTCATGCTGAAAATGGGCGTCGCGGTCGCGGTGGGGGAAGCGATTTCGAAATTGCCGCCCTGGCTGGTCGCCTGCGTCACCGCCGCGAGCTTCATCGGCGTCGCGGTCACGGTGTGGCGCAAAGACGAGCGCCGGTCTCATCAAAAAGAGGTGTCCGCGCCGAAGGCCGCCATGGTCTCCTTTGCCGCGATTTTCTTTTCCGAATGGGGCGACGTGGGACAGATCACCGCGGCCGCGATGTCTGCGAAATATCACGTCCCGCTGCTGGTGTGGGCCGGCGCGGTGGCGGCGATGGTGACCAAAGGAATTCTGGCCGCCTCGATCGGCGCGGGCGTGCGCGGATGGATCCAGGAACACGTGCCGCCGAAGATCGTCCGCTACGCGGGCGTCGCCGCCCTGGTGTTGCTCGGAATCCTGTCCGTGGTGGAAACTTTAACTGAGAGCCACGCGTGACCGCCAGCGAAGAAAAGCGGCGAAAGGCGCTCGGATTTATTGTCTGCCTGGGCATCGTCAGCCTGTTCGCGGACATGACTTACGAAGGCGCCCACAGCGCCATTGGTCCGTATCTGCAGGACCTCGGCGCCAGCGTTTTCGTGATCGGCCTGGTCAGCGGGCTCGGTGAAATGCTGGCGGCGAGCCTCCGGTTTTTCTCCGGCCGCCTGGCCGACCGCACGCACGCCTATTGGCTGATCACCATGTTCGGCTATTCCATGAACGTGATCGCCGTGCCGGCGCTGGCGTTCGTCGGCAACTGGAAAGCGGCCGCCGCGCTGGTGATCGCAGAACGCACCGGCAAAGCGCTGCGCGGTCCGGCGCGCGACGTTTTGCTGAGCGAAGCGACCGCCGAAGTCGGCCACGGCTTCGGATTCGGCCTGCATTCGATCATGGACCAGACCGGCGCGGTGATCGGTCCGCTGGTGATCGCCGCGGGCGTCATGAAGACGAATCATTTCGGCCCCGCGTTCGCGTGGATGATCGTGCCGGCGCTGGGGACGCTGATCGCACTCCTCGTCGCGCGCATTCTGCATCCGTCGCAGGGATCGTCGGCGCGTACGGTGACCCAGTTGACGCTGCCTGACGTTTTCAAGCCCTACGTGATCGCCGCGGGACTGCTCGCGTGCGGATACATCGACTTCACCATCCTCGCCGCGCACTTCGAGCGCAGCCAGTTTTTTCCCAAGGAAGTGATCCCGCTGCTGTACGCAGGCGCGATGGGCGTGAACGGACTCACCGCGCTGATCTTCGGGCGCCTCTTCGACCGCTTCGGAATCCTGGTGATCGTGTTCGGCATCGCGATCTCGATTCTCTCGCTGCCTTTGGGATTTCTGGGCGGACCGACTGCTGCGATTGTATCGGTCGCGTGCTGGGCCACAGGGCTCGGGGCGCAGGACGGATCGCTTCGCGCCGGCATCGCGCAGGTGGTTTCGATGAACAAACGCGGCAGCGCGTTCGGATATTTCAACGGGGTCTGGGGAGTGATGTGGTTTATCGGCTCAGCCGCGATGTCGGGGTTGTACGGGATCTCGCTGGTGGCCCTAGTCGCATTCGGAGTCGCGGCGCAGATCGCCTCCGCGGTGCTGTTCCTGCGGCTGCGGACGAAGCTGGTCTCCCAAACCTGACACGCACGCCCCCGAAACAGGACGCGCAGGAACTGGTCGATGCGACCATGCCGATCACGGAAAGAATGCTCGTCGAAGATGGCGAGTTCTATCCGCACGCCGCATACATGAAATCCAACGGCGAGATCGTCCTGGTCGGCGCCGACGATCCTCGAACCGACAAGCCGAAGTGTTCGTGAGGTCGACCGCATCCTCCGCAGTTCGCTTCGCGAACGAGCGGCCCGCGCGGAGTGCAAAGCCGTCGCGGCTGTCGCGAACATCACGATGAAATCACGAGAATCCGGCTCGATCGGCGATGCGAAAAGCGTCGTTTTCGGCGAGCCTCGCGCGCAAGCAGGAATTCGCGAAATCTTTTCGGAGTCGTAGCCCTTTTCAGGCGCGACAGAAATGGAGCGCGTTCGTCGCTACAGCAGCTTCGTGATCGCGGCTTCCAGATCTTTCACCGGCGTTTCCCCGATGAACGATTTCACTTTCTTGCCGTTGCGATCGTAGAGAAACACAGCCGGCAGCGCGCCGCCCCACTTCGGGTCGATCGAGTCGTTGAACTTGTCGTCGTCCGCCGCTTTCTTCCAATACGTCGGACCCGTCACGCCGTCTTCTTTCAGGACCTTCAGCGCGCCGGCCTGCGCATCGGCCTCGTCGGCGGAAATCGTCACCAGGTCGAATCCCTTCGCGCGCAGCCGCGCTTCCAGCTTCACCAGTTCCGGCATTTCGGCGCGGCAGGGCTTGCACCACGTCGCCCAAAAATCGATCAGCACAACGCGGCCCTTGTGCGCCGCGATCAGTTTGGTGTAGCCGGCTTCATCCACCGGAGTCAGCTTCGGTTGCGCCGCAGCGGCCGCCGCCAGCGCGCACAGCAGAACAAGAGCCTTCATTTCTTTTCCGGTTTTTCGAGCTTCAGATTGATCACCGGCTCCTTGCGCGTGTCGAACACACTCAGCGTCTTCCATCCGCTGGTCATTCCCTTGTAATCGGCCTTCAGGTCGTAGTCGTTGTCCACCTTCAGGCCGGAAAAATGATAGCCGCCGTTGTCCTGGGTGATGAAGCTTCGCACCTGCAGCGTGCGTTTATCCTTCAACTGCACGGCCGCTCCGTTGACGAAATTGCCGTCGGCGTCGGACACCGTGCCCTGCACGATGCGCTCGGTGGCCGCCTGGCGCTTTTCTTTTTTCGTCTCCTGCGCGGCCAGGGAAACGGCCGCAATCAAAATCAAAGTCAGCAGCTTCATTTGGCCTCCGGCACCAGAACCAGGTTGACGTCGATCCGCTCTTCGCCGCTGATCGAGGCTTCTTTCTCGTCGGGACGGTAGCCCTTCATCGTCGCCTTAAGGACGTACTTGGCCTCGCGCGCGGGTACACGGAATGCGAACTCGCCGCGATAGTTGCTGATCGATTCCTGCAGCTTTTTCGGCTTGACGCCGGCGGCCGAAAGCGTCACCTTCGCGTCCGCCAGCGCGTAGCCGGGGTCGCGAAAGACGGTCCCGGCGACCACCGCGAAGGGCGCGTTCTTCTGCGCCTGGGCGGGAATCAGCGCCACCGATGCACACACGGCG
Organism: Terriglobia bacterium; assembly: GCA_020073325.1. Classification (GTDB taxonomy): domain Bacteria; phylum Acidobacteriota; class Terriglobia; order Bryobacterales; family Bryobacteraceae; genus Palsa-187. The sequence goes on from JAIQFJ010000027.1 coordinate 15,468, forward strand.
GCCAGAGCCAGAAAAGAAGAACGCGTCACTTCCACTCGTCCTCTTCCTCTTCCTCCTCCTCTTCCGCTTCGTCGTCTTCATCCTCGTCGAAGTCCTCGTCCTCGTCGAGGTCATCGTCGTCATCGTCGTCGTCTTCGGGCGTCAACTCGAGCGGCGACGTTCCGCTGACGCCGAGATTGGCGCCGCACTCCTCGCATGTGAGCGAATCGCCTTCGTCCAGTTCTTCTTCGTCGACATCGATGACCGCGTCGCACATTGGACAGTTGACCATCGGTTTCTCCTCCCCTAGGGCGCGCTCGCAAGTTTTTCGCGCGACAGTTCTTCTTCAGATCCTATATTTACCACGATGCCCGCGTAGCGAATGTTACGCGGTTTGCAAGATTCCCGCCGCGCGATCGAGATCGGCGCGGGACATGGTGACGAGGGTTTTTTCCAGATCCTCGCCCGATTCGATCATGGACGTCAGATGCTTCGCCGCCAGCTTCAGGCACCATGCGTCGGTGAGCGGATGGTTCGCCGCCACGGTCAGCGCCAGCAGCCCGGCATGCTGCATCGCGATCACTTTTTCCTGTTTCGGCTCTTCCTCGGTCCAGACGACAAATTTCACGTCGACCGTGTCTGCGTGGCGAATCGAGATGGCGGTCTGCAGCCAGCGAAATTCCGCTTGCCAGATGCGTCCGAACGGATCGGGACCGGCTTCGAAGCGGCGAGGGTTCTCCATGCGTTCAGATTAACAAAGTTGTTCGGGAGACGGCTTCGGCCGCGGTTCAGTTGTTGATCACCGTATTCGCCGTGGCCGAAACGGTGAACCCGGTCCTGATCGCGACGCCCGACAGCGGGCTGATGGGATAGCTGACCGTAACCTGCACGTTCGAGCCCGGCGAGTTATTGCCGTTCGGTCCCGGGCAGCCCGTCGACGTTCCGGCGGTGAACCAGCAGGAGGTCACCGTGATGGAACTCTTCGTGAGCCCGACGGCCTGGCTGCGCACGTAGGTCTGGATGTCGTTGGCCGTGGCGGGCGACGAGCTTTCCGAGCCGCGCACGCTCGCCCAGCGCACGGCGTCCTGCGCCTCCGCATAGCAAAACGTCTGCGCGTACACCGCCCAACTGAAATCGAACACGCCGAACATCAGCATCATGAAGCCCAGGAAGCTGATGGACAGTTCGATCAGCGCGCTGCCTCGGCGGCCGCGGCGGCGGACAACGGGAATGGATGATCGTTTCATTTTCGTGATCACTGTACTCTCATACATGCCAGTTGCGAGACGCTGATCGGGTCGGGAACGAACGGGTACTTGAAGATCGACGTGTACGGGATGGTCACCACCATCTGGATGTAGGTTTGCGGAGTCGTGCCGCCGGTGCAGGTCGGCTGCGTGGTGAACTGCGTGCCGCCGATGTCGCAGGTCCAGAATTCGGTCGCCGTAGCGGTGGCGCCGGTGTAGTTGCCGGTATCGTTGAGGGCGGCCGTCTGCATGCCGCTGGGGTTCCAGTTCGACGGACTGAGCGCGCCGTATTGCAGTCCCGCTTCCGCCGCGCCTGCGGCCATGTTGGCGATCATGAACAGACGCGCGAAGTCGGCCACGCCGCCGGTGAGCATCAGCATCACCACGGAGATCAGCGCGAACTCCACCAGCGCGTTGCCGCGCTCTCCGCCGCGTCCGAGCCGCGCGGCTCGCGTGACTGGAATTTTCGAAGTCATATTTCCTTTACTGGACCAGCCCGCCGCCCGTCGCCAGCGGCGCGAACGGCAAAGTCCCGCCGGGGGTCAGACTGCTGTAGTTGTTTCCGAATTTCGAGGAGCCGTTGAGCGTGATCTTGTCGGCCACCAGCACCATGTAGCCGCTGGTGGCGTTGGTTCCGGCGAAGTTCAACGAAGTGTTCTTGAAGTACAGCGCGCCGTCGAAGGAACTGGTTCCGTTGCCGGTGATGTTCGCGCCGTTGCAAGCGTTTCCGCAGTTGCGGTCTTCAAAGAAGAGGAAGCCTTCGTGGTCTCCGCTGGTGGGCGCCGTGAACGTCACGTTCGCGCCGGTGATCCCGACTGCCTGGCCGTTTCCGCCGTTACCGCATCCCGCATTCGTCCCCTTGGTGATGTAGAACGACACTCCGCTGCCCGAGACGTTGCCGCCGCTGATCGAGAGCGTGTTGCCTCCGGCGAGCACGTAGTAGCCGGAATTGAAGGTGACGTTCGAGCCGTTGCTGATGGTGATCCCGCCGCAGTAAACTCCGGGCTGGAGCGTGATGGTCTGGCCGTTTCCAATGCTGAGATTGGTGCCCTGGACGGTCATGCTCGCGGTGCTCGGTTCGGCCGCGTTCACGAAAGGATCGCCCGGCGAGGTGATCTTCACGGGTCCGTTGTATACCGTGCTGCCGCTCGAGCCGGTAAAGATGTTCGACCCGCCGTTCAGATCCCAGCCCCCCACCACGCCCACCTGCGCGTTGCCGATGTAAAGATCCGCGTTGCTGGCCTGCGTATAGGCTTCGTTGTTGCTCGATTCGTCCACGATGCTGCACGAGGTGTAGATGTACATATTCGACGAGCTTCCGGCCAGTTTGAACGCCGACTTCGCCGTCGGATCGAGCGCATAGATGCAGGCGCCGATCGCGCCTTGCGAGGTGGTCCCCGATGTCTTGGCCACCGCTCGCGCGCTGATGCTGATGCCGCTTTGCCCGAAGATGCGCATGAAGAACGTCGGGACGCTGCGCGTCACCACGGCTTCCACGGCCAGCGAGTCGCCGCTATAGCTTCCACTCAGCGGCGGGTTGTTGACGCTCACCGTGGTGTTGTCGACACCGTTGGTGAAACCATTCAACGCCGAGTCGTTCAAAGCCGCTGTGGAGATGAGTCCGCTTTGTTTCAACTCCAGCTCCCGAAGTCCGCCCATGGCGGCAGCGTCCGCGGCGGACTGCATCCTGCGCTTCTCCCATTGCATGTAGCCGACGTCGATCGCCAGGCCGGCAAACCCGACCATGGTGACGAGTCCGAGTCCGAACATGATCGAGAGAACGCCTTTTTGATTTCTGGAGCGCCGAAGCGATGCCATAAGTTCCTTTCGCCCTTCCCACTATCTGCAATCGTAGGTTCTAGGAATATCGTCGGTGGAATGGTCCCACTTGTCCATGTCAGTAGGTAATGTTGGGATTCAAGTTAAGGGGAATTGCGGATCTAAAATGGTACGCGGCGTGCGAGGGTACCGCCTTTTTCCCTGCGTTTTGGGGTAGCCGGCAGGCGCCAGGGCCCTAGAATCGGCTTAGGCGAATCGTTGCGGGATAGTACCTTCTTTGCACGATTCAAAACGGCATAGACGGTCACAAGATAGTACGAGCGGTTCACCCCAGGTACTCGTTTTTGTCTCTTCCGAATGAGTCGATTCTCCCAGAGATTTTTCCTCTCAAAACTTGGATCATGGTCGATAAGACCAATGCGGTATCCTTCCGCGCCGCGCCGGAACCAGCGTGGCTTCAGCCTGCCCCTGTTGGGGGTGTGCCTGACGATCATGATTGCCATGCTCGGGTTGGCCTTCGACCTGGGCCGCGTTTTCATTACCAAGAACGAGCTGCAGACCTTCACCGATGCGTCGGCGCTGGCGGCGGTGTATCAGCTCGACGGCACGCAGGCGGGTGTGCAGGGCGCGAACACCACGGCGACCGCGGGTCCCCTGGGGACCACCAAGCCGAACGCCTACAACTTCGACACCACCACGATTTCGAACGTGACCGCGACCTACGCCACCGTTTTCACCGGAAGCTATGACAGCTACACGACGGCCAGCGCGGCGTCCAGCAATCATTACCGCTTCATAAACATCACCGCGACGGCCAGCGTGCCGATCAGCTTCCTGCAGGTGATTCCAGGAGTCGCCAGCTCCTATACGCTCACCGCGAGCGCGACCGCGGGTTCGCAGGAGACGTCCTCCGCCAGCTACGGAGGCCTCGAGCCGTTCATGCCCGACGCCCACGACACCAGCGACACCACCAACTGGGGATTCACTTCGGGCGTGAAATACACGTTGAAGTGGGGCGATGGCAGCAGCGGCAACGGGAACGGAAAGGGCAAAGGCAACGGCAACGGCGGAGGCAACGCCCAAACCGATTGTGCCGGCGACCAGAACTGGAACGACCCGAATCCGACGTCCCAGCACGGCTTTGTCGACCTGGGACAAGGCAACGGCAACAGCAGCCTTCGCGGCGTGATCGTCTACGGCGGCTATCCGAACGCGAATTCGACGCCGTCGTCGGTGTCCCCCGGGCTTTATCTGGGAGGCGTCCCCGGCAACCGCGGGACCTCTATTTTTTCCTCGCTCGCCGAGCGCGCCGCGCAGGATACCGACGATACCTCGACCACCTATGCCGATTACGTCGCCGGAGGAAAAGGCAACGGGCGGCGCGTCATTACGGTCCCCATCGGCGACCCCAACACCTGGACCGGCAACGGCAACGGCAGCGCCGAAGTGGTGGGGTTCGCGAACTTCTTTCTGGATCCAACCTACAGCGGCACCTCGGGATCGATTTGCGCCACCTACATCGGTCCGGGGAACCTGAACGGAATGTCGACGGGAGCGACCGATGCAACCAAGGTCTACTACAATGTCCTGTTCAAATAAGCGCCGGAAGCGCGAGCGCGGCAACGCCGTGCTGGAATTCGCCATCGGATGGTCCGTGCTGTGGGCCATCTTCGGGGGCGTGTATCAATACGGCTATTCGTTCTACGTCTACAACCGGCTGATGACGGCGGTGAGCAATGCGGCGCAACTGGGGTCGAAGATCGGCTACGACACCGGAAATTCCAGCGACTTCACCGGCAAGCTGCAGAACATGGTTCTCTACGCCGACGAAACCGCGCCGTCGAGTCCTTCGCCGATCGTTTCGGGATTGACGGCGAGCAACGTCAGCGTTGCGGTCTCCACCGACGCGCAGGGAATGCCGCGCGACGTTACCGTTTCCATCGTGAATTATAAAATCGACGGATTTTTCGGTTCGATCACGCTGAATAACAAGCCCCGAGCCACGGTCCTTTATTTCGGGCAGATCACGTGCTCGACATGTTGAAAGCATCCACAATGAAAATGAAAATCTCAGCCAGGAGAGCCCGGCGCCAGAAAGGCGCGGCGATGGTCGAAAGCGCTCTGGTGATGATCACCCTGGTGGGCATGATCGTGTTCGTCATGGACATCGGCCGCATGCTGATGACTGAAATGTTCATCACGGAGCGCGCCCGCACGGCGGTTCGCGGCGCGGTGGTGAATAACTGGGATTCGACCGCCGTCGCCAATTATCTGGTCTACAATTCGACCACGTCGCCCGACAACGTGAACGGCGTCGCGCCCACGGGATACATGGGATTGCAGACCTCTCAGGTGACCTTCACCGCGCTGGGGACCTCGGGGTCGGCGGACTACCGCTATCAGGTCAAAGTGAGCGGATTGCAGATGTTCACCTGGATCCCGTGGATCGCCGGAAAATACACGGCTCCGCCGGTCACCGTGACCATGCCTGCCCAGAGCCTGGGCGCGACGAACTAAAGCGTTATTTCGAAATCGCTTCGACGACGGATCGCAGCGCGTCGGCCGTGGGGACGCTGCCCTGCGCGAGGGCAGGATTGCCGCCGCCGCGTCCACCGGCCGCCGTCACCGCTGCCTTGACCCGATCGCCCGCGTGGATGCCCGAATCGGCCGACGCGGCCAGCAGCACCGACGGCGGATTTTCACACACCGCGAGAAACACGGCCTTCGAACCGGCGACGAATGCCTGGGCGCGGGCGCGCATGGCTTCATCGATCGGTCCGGTTTGTGTGGCGCGCCGGATGCCCGAGGCGTCGGCGGCGCTGGCGGCATACAGCTCGCGTCCTTCGCGCTGCGCGAGTTCGGAGCCGAGTTTCTGGGCGGTTTTCTCCAGTCCCTTGGTCTTTTCGATCTGCGCGGCGATCAGCGCCGCGGTCTCTTCGAACGGAACCGAAAGCAGGCGGCTGATTTCGGAAAGAGTGCGGAAATCCTCACGCACGCGCCGGACGGCGCGCAGGCCGCACACGAATTCCAGCCGCACGTTGCCGCGGATCTTTTCGAGCTTCCGGATTTGCAGCGGCCCGATCTCCGCAGTCGAGCGCACATGCGTTCCTCCGCACGCGCTGCGGTCAAGCCCGGGAATGGAAACGATGCGGAGCGTCCCGGTGCGCTTCGATTCCTTGCGCAGCCCCAGGTCAGCGGAGGAATCTTCGTAAGAAATCACGACCGGCCGCGCTTCGGCGATCACTTCGGCGCAGCGTTCTTCGACGCGCTCGATCTTTTTCGTTTCGAGCGCCTGAGCGTCCACTTCGATGGTCGACGTGACCGCGCCCATATGAAAACTGAGGGTGGTGATGTTGTAGAGGTCCACCAGCACGGCCGAAAGCAGATGCTGCCCGGTGTGCTGCTGCATATGATCGAAGCGGCGCGTCCAGTCGACCTGCGCCTCGATCTCGCCCGCGGCAATCGGCTTTTCGAGCACGTGAGCGATGCGGCCGTCTTCATCGATCACGTCGCGCACGGCGATGCCGCCCAGGGTTCCGAGGTCGAACGGCTGCCCGCCGGAGGTGGGATAGAAGGCCGTGTGGTCGAGATACGCGCGGCGCCCGTCGTCGGCGAGGTCGATCACTGTGGCGCGGAAATCGTGGAGATAGCAGTCGTCGTAATAGAGTCGTTTGGTTTCAGCCATAGGTAAATGATGTGGGGCAGGTCGTCAGACCGGCGAGCCGGTTGCGAAACCGGCTGGTCTTTTTTGACGGGAAAAATAAAATCCAGCCGGTTTGACAACCGGCTCGCCGGTGTGACGACCTGCCCCACTTGAGTTCCGGATTCATTACGGAGCGGGCGAGGTGATCTCGAACTGGGCGCGCAGGAATTGCCAGTCGGGCAGTTCGTAAATGCGCAGCTTGGTGGGCACGGTGACCGTCACGTCTTTATTTTCCTGCGGGCCGACCGAGGGAACTTTCGCCTCGAATTCCGCGATCGGCGGATCGTCGGGCTTGGCGGCGGTGGTGATCAGTTTGATCTTCAGGCCCAGGTCGCCGATGTCGGCTTCGGAATGATTCACGACGGCGAAGGTGATTTTCAGTTTTCCCGCGCCCTGTTCGGCCATGCGAAAACCCATCACCTCGACATATTTATTCAATGGATGCTTGCCGATGGCGGCCGCGGCGCCGGGAGGTTCGGGCGGTCCGGACTTGGTCTGCTTGGTCTCGGGAGCCGTGGAACACGCCGCCAGCACGGCAAACATCAGAATAAGGACGTTTCGCACTCCCTCAGCATAATACGTCACTAACGGAATGCATACCTTGGAGAACCTTGAAGCTTTTCGCCGGATCATGCATCCTAAGGTTACAGGATGTTTTCCACCGTACGGGAACAGATCGAGACAGTGTTCCAGCGCGACCCGGCGGCACGGAGCGCACTGGAAGTATTCCTGTGTTATCCCGGCTTCCACGCGATCCTGTTTCATCGCACGGCGCACGGGCTTTATAAACGCGGCTGGTTCACGCTGGCGCGGTTCATCTCTCAGATTTCGCGCGCGATGACGGGAATCGAAATCCATCCGGGCGCGACCATCGGGCGCCGCTGCTTCATCGATCACGGCATGGGTGTGGTGATCGGCGAAACCAGCGAGATCGGCGACGATGTGCTGATGTACCAGGGCGTGACGCTGGGCGGCACCGGAAAAGATACGGGCAAGCGGCATCCGACGGTCGGCAACGGAGTGGTGATCGGCACGGGCGCGAAGATTCTGGGCAATATCCGGATCGGCGATTTCGTGAAGGTCGGCGCGGGGTCGGTGGTGGTGCGGCCGGTGCCGGATCATTCGACGGTGGTCGGCGTCCCGGGACGCGTGGTGGGCCAGGCCGATTCGGCGCTCGACCCGCTGGAGCATGGAAAATTGCCGGATCCCGAGGGCCAGGCGATCGACGAATTGTCGCGCCGCGTGGCCGAATTGGAAACGATGATCCGCGCGCTGGCCGATGAAAATATTTCTTCTCAGCGTTAGCCTGACTGCATTCGCAGCGACTCCGTATTGGGTGGAGCCGTGTACCAATTCGAAAACCGGTTGTATCGCGTCGGATGTCGAGCTGGCCAAGTGGGCGATGCAGGCGTGGGCCGAGGCATCGGGCGGGAAGCTTCCTTTCACGCTGGTCGAGAAGCGCGAAGACGCGTTGATCCGGGTCGTGTGGGCCACGCCGGAACAAGGCTTGTACGGCGAGACGATGCCGCTCGACGTGCACGGTCATCGCGGGGCGCAGGTGAATATTCGGATCGTGGATCCGGGAGGTCGCGACGCGCTGCTGCGGGACACGATCGTGTATTTGACGTGTCTGCATGAGTCGGGTCATGCGATCGGGCTGCTGCATACGCGCGATTTCGCGGATATTATGTACAGTTTTCAGTTCGGCGGAGACATCGACGAATATTTCGGCCGCTATCGCCGTCGTTTAAAGACGCGCGAGGATATTCGAAAGAACTCGGGCATTTCTGCTTCCGATCGAGCGCATTTGATCGAATTGCTGCGTTAGTTCGTCATCGCGCCGCGAAGGCGTAACGGAATCCGTTTTGCGCGATCGCGGTCAATTCGTCCGCGGTAAATCCAAATTCCCGAGCCGCCAGGTCGAACTCGCCGGTCATGGTGCAGCGGAACAGTGCGGGATCGTCGGTATTCAAGATGATCGGTACACCGGCGTCGAACAATCGACGCACGGGATGATCCTTTAACGACGCGACCGCGCCGGTGCACACGTTGCTCGTGATGCACACTTCAAGCGGAATCCGGTGATCGCGCAGATGCTCGAGCAGGCGCGGATCTTCGATCGAATGAATGCCGTGGCCGATGCGCTCGGCTCCGATTTCGAGAGCCTGCCAGACGCTTTCCGCGCCGCACGTTTCGCCCGCGTGAGCCGTCAAGCGCAGGCCGCGATCGCGAGCTTCGCGATACAGATCCTTGAACCAGATCGCCGGACCTTTCGATTCCGTGCCGCCGATGCCGATCGCGACCGCGCCGTCGTTCACGCGCTCGGCGGCCATGTCGAAGATCGGTTTGGCGGCCTCGGGACCGAACTGGCGGATCGCGTCGAGGATCCAGCGCACCTGGATCTTCGCACGCGATGCTTCGCGCTGCAGAGCGTCGTAGATCGGCGGAAAATCCTGGCCCTTCCACAAAACAGTGCCGACCGAAAGCGTCACTTCGGTGTAAGTGACATGCTCGGCGTCAAGCCGCTCGAACAGGCGGCGAGCCGCGATGGCGTAGTGTTCGGGCCGCTGCAACTGGCGATTCACCCAGATGAAGCTTTGGATGAATCCGTCGAAATCGGTGTGCGCGAAGGCGGCGGCGATCTCTGAATCGCTCAGCGACGGATTGATTTCGCGGAGCGTTTCCGGCTCGACCGAGCCTTCCAGATGCAAGTGCAGTTCGGCGCGCGATTCGGGGGATGGACCCATTCTTGCCATAATAGCGGTCGTGAACGCGGAAGAGATCCAGGCGATTGTAGAGGGCAGGCATCGCGACCCGTTCGCGGTGCTCGGTCCGCATGACAACGAGATTCGCGCGTGGCTCCCGCACACTCTCGAAGCGTCGGTGGTGATCGACGGCGAAGCGATTGCGATGGAGCGCATCCACGCCGCGGGATTTTTTGTCGCGCGTGTCGCCGCGTGGCCGGAACAATACCGGCTCCGGAGCGGGACCTACGATTTCGACGATCCCTATCGCTTTCCTCCTCTGCTGACTTCGTTCGAGCTGTACCTGCACGGCGAAGGGACGAACTACGAAAGCTACCGCACGCTGGGCGCGCAGCTCACCGCAGCGGAAGGCGTCGACGGAGTGCGCTTCGCGGTGTGGGCTCCGAACGCGGAGCTGGTCAGCATCATCGGCGATTTCAACGGATGGAATCGCACGTTTCATCCGATGCGGCTGCGCGAAGGCGGCATCTGGGAAATTTTTATTCCGGGGCTGGCGGCGGGCGCGAATTACAAATACGCGGTGCTTTCGAAATTCGGAAACGTGCAGGAGAAGTCCGATCCGTATGGCTTCTTCGCCGAGGTTCCGCCGAAGACCGCGTCGGTGGTGTGGCCGCTGACGAACTACACGTGGTCCGACGATGCATGGATGGAATCGCGCGGCGGACGCGACTGGCTGCGCGAGCCGGTGTCGATCTACGAAGTGCATCTCGGCTCCTGGATGCGCGGACCCAACAACACGTTCCTCACGTATCGCGAAATGGCGCTCAGCCTGGTGGAATACGCCAAGCGCCTGGGTTACACGCATCTGGAGTTGATGCCGGTGATGGAGCATCCTTTCGCCGGCTCGTGGGGCTATCAGGTGACCGGCTATTACGCGCCCACGTCGCGCTTCGGCTCGCCGGAGGATTTCCGATATTTCGTCGATCAGTGCCATCAGGCCGGGCTCGGCGTGATTCTCGATTGGGTCCCCGCGCATTTTCCGCGCGACGCGCATGCGCTGTATCGCTTCGACGGGACGGCCTGTTATGAGCACGAGGATCCCCGCCAGGGCGAGCATCGCGACTGGGGCACGCTGATTTTCAATTACGGCCGCAACGAGGTCCGGACATTTCTGCTGTCGAACGCTTTATATTGGCTGCGCGAATTTCACATCGACGGGCTGCGGGTGGACGCGGTGGCGTCGATGCTGTATCTCGATTATTCGCGCGATCCGGGCGACTGGGTGCCCAATAAATACGGCGGACGCGAAAACCTGGACGCGATCGACTTTATCCGGCGCTTCAACGAACTGGTCCACACCGAACCCGGCGCGCTGAGCATCGCCGAGGAATCGACGTCATGGTCCGGCGTGTCGCGGCCGACGTACGCCAACGGCCTGGGCTTCACGATGAAGTGGAACATGGGCTGGATGCACGACATGCTGGACTATTTCGCGATGGATCCGGTGTTCCGCAAATTTCATCAGCAGAACATCACCTTCAGCATGCTGTACGCGTTCAGCGAAAATTTCGTGCTGCCGGTCTCGCATGACGAGGTGGTGCATCTGAAGCGATCGCTGCTCGGAAAGATGCCGGGCGACGAGTGGCGCCGGTTCGCCAACGCGCGCGCGTTTTTGAGCTATATGTACGGGCATCCCGGCAAAAAGCTGTTGTTCATGGGCAGCGAATTCGGCCAGACCGAAGAATGGAATCACGACGTCAGCCTGCCGTGGCACCTGCTGCAGTGGCCGGTGCACTACAAATTGCAGATTTTCGTGAAGGAGCTGAACTGGCTCTATCGCCGCGAGCCCGCGCTGTACGAAGTCGACGACTCGTACTCAGGCTTCGAGTGGATCGATTTCCGCGATGCCGAGTCGTCGATCATTTCGTTCGTGCGCTACGCGAAAGATCGCGAAGATTTTCTGGTGTTCGCATGCAATTTTACGCCGGTGCCGCGGGCGGGCTACCGGATCGGCGTGCCTCGTGCGGGATCGTATCAGGAGATTTTCAATACTGATGCCGAGATGTTCGGAGGATCGAACCTGGGCAACGCAGGCGCGTCGCTGGCGGAGGAAATTTCGGAACACGGCCGTCCTGCGAGCATGAAGATCACGCTGCCTCCGTTAGGGGTGGTCGTGTTCAAGCCCGCTGCGGTTGCTCGTTGAGGTTGTTGTGCGATTCACGGCTCTCATTGCGATCCTCGTAGCGGTGACGCTTTCGGCCGGCAATATCGGCCGCGTCTACGTTTACTCGCGGAGAGACACTCCGGCGCGTTCGTGGCTTTCGATTTCCTGCGATCACGCCGTCGCCGCCGAGGTCAAGCAAGGCAGGTTTTTCGCGATCGACGTCCCGGCGGGCCGGCACGCGCTCTTTGTCGAGCGCGGCGTCCCGGTGTCGTTCGATGTTCGGCCCGGCGAGGAGTTGTTTGTCCGTCTGGACTGGAATCACGCGATGGATCGCGCTCCCATTCCTGTGCTTTTGAAGATCGATGCGGCTGCGGCACGGCGGGAGATGAGATTTCTGAGTTACGTCGAATCCAAAAAGATCCACTCGGATCTGGTGGCGAAGACGGACCCGAGTCCGGCGCCGGAACCAAGACTTCGCACGCGTGATCAGAAGTAGCTGCGAATCGCGCCGACCGGCAAGTTAAAATGATTCACGGAAGCCATGCCGATCTACGACTACGTCTGCAAGGATTGCAACATCCGGTTCGAAAAGCTGGTGCTGAAGCCGGATCGCGATCAGGTGCTGTGTCCGAAATGCGGAAAGGACAATCTGGAGCAGCAGCTCGGGACGTTTACTTCGCCGGTGAAGGGCCGCTTTCGTGATACCTCGCGTCCGTCGTGGGCGGAGCATCCGCATCCGGAAGACTACAATCCGAACAAGCACGACGATTGAGCCCCGGCCCGACGGCCAGGGCTGGCTCCTAAGGCGCTTCCACGCGATACATGAACAGCCGCGCCCGTGAGGGCGAGGTTCATTTTTCGCCGATCAAATACCCCCGCACCACCCACAACACGCCCGCGACCATCAGCAGCATCAGCGTGCTCCAGGGCGCGAACGGGCATAGCGACATGTAGCCCAAATCGTTCCTGTGCGGGCCCGGCCACGGGATCAGCGTCGCAAGTCCGGCGCCCACCGCCGCGATTATGGGGACCAGCATCATCGCCCCCAGCGTCTTTTTCGACATGTGTTAACGATCATACAATCAGTACATGCCGAATCGCCCGCGCGCTCGCGACGTAGGAATCATTGTCGGAACCCTGCCCACAGGAACGAACAACGCGATCACCGACGTACCCGGCGTAAAGGTGGGCCATGCGACCATCGTGCGCGGCGACAAGGTCCGCACCGGTGTCACCGCGATTCTGCCGCACGGCGGGAATCTGTTTCGCGAAAAGGTCACGGGAGCGGTGTTCATCGGCAACGCGTTCGGAAAGCTGGCCGGCTCGACGCAGGTGAACGAGCTCGGAGAGATTGAGACTCCCATCCTGCTCACTTCGACGCTCAACACGTTTCGCGTCGCCGATCATCTGATCGATTACATGCTGCAGCTCGACGGGAATCGCGATGTGCGGTCGATCAATCCGCTGGTCGG
>JAIQFJ010000028.1 GCA_020073325.1 Terriglobia bacterium
TCGCGCCGTGGGGCTGGACCTGGATCGACGATGCGCCGTGGGGTTATGCTCCGTTCCATTACGGCCGCTGGGTGTTTGTCGGCGGCGGATGGGGCTGGGTGCCGGGACCGGTCGTGGTCGGCGTGCGGCCTGTGTATGCTCCGGCGCTGGTGGCGTGGGTCGGCGGACCTCGTTTTGGAGTTTCCGTGGGGATCGGCGGAGGCATTGGGGCCGTGGGCTGGTTCCCGCTCGGTCCGCGCGAAGTTTTCGTGCCGTCGTATCGCTATAGCGGAGCCTACATTGAGCGCGTGAACGTGACGAACACGGTGATCGTGAATCGCACGCTGATTCGCGAAGGGAACGTCACGAACGTAAACTACGTGAATCGCGGAGTGCCGGGCGCGGTAGTCGCGGTGCGGGGCGACGCGATGGTCGGCGGACGGCCGGTTGCGGCGGCAGCGGTGCGGGTCGAGCCGGGCATGATGGCGTCGGCGACGATCGTGACGCATGCAGCCGTCGTTCCCGAGCGCGGCGCGGTGCTCGGCGGACGCGAAGTGGTGCGTGCGGCTCCGCCTGCGGTGGTGGTGAATCGAACCGTGGTGACGCGGAACGCTCCGCCTCCGGCGCCGGTCGCGTTCGAGCGGCAGCGGGTCGCGATGCAGTCGAATCCTGGGCGTCCGCTGGATCGCGGGTCGATGAATCAGATGCAAGGGTCGGCTCCCCGTCCGATGTATCGCCAGGCTCCGGCCGGCCAATCGCAGCCACAGTCGCGGCCGCAGCAGCCGCCGCGCGGAGGATTCGCGCCGCAGGGAAGTTCGGGCAGCCAGCCGGGTGGATCGCCCGCGCCGCGGACCGAGGAACGTCGCGTGAATCCGCAGAATCAACAACAGCCGCGGCAGTTCGAGCGGACGAATCCGCAGCCGCAGCCGCGGTCGAATGAGCGCAACACGCCTCGCGAGAAGCAGCAGGAGCGGCAGAAGCAGGAACGCCACGAAGATCGGCGTGAACGCGAGAAAGAGAAGAGCTGAACGGGCCAACGCGCTCCATATCTGTCGCGCCTGAAACGACGATTGGTAACGGATCAGCGTTGACGGAATTATTAAATACAGCCAATATTGCTTGACTAAATGACGAACTCCCTCGATACTTGTCGAGGGAGTTTTTCTTATGTCGAACAACGCCAATCGCCGAGGCTCGAAACACCTCGCGGGTACAACCGCTCTGCGGAATTGTATGCCGGCGCTGGTCGACTGCCTTCCCGCTACGGACATAGCTCAAAGGTAGAGCAGCAGACTGTAATCTGCGGGTTGCCGGTTCGAATCCGGCTTTCCGACTCAACGCCAATCCATCCGATTCCCAGGTTTCGTTCCCGCTGAACTGAGCAGTATCCGGTTCAGCAGCGGGCATCCTGCTCTGCGAAATTCTGAAACTGCCTGATGCGAGTGTGACACGTCAGGCTCTGGACATTTCCCGTCGGATTTTCGTGGAATGACGCCCGGGAATCGGTTTTATTTACATATCAAATTTTCATCGAAGGAGGTGACTTGTCATGTCGATTCTGCGCAAGGTCCTGGTGGGAGACCAGGAGCGCGTTTTACTGATTCGAAAGGGGCGCTTCGCCGGTATCCTCGAACCGGGCGAGTACTGGATTTTCGGAACCGGCGTCGAGACCGTGAAGTTCAACGTCAACGAACTGGTGTTAGAAAACACGTGGGCCAACTACCTGGTGAAGGAACAGCCGGAAGTCGCGGCTCGCGCGTTCACGATGGTCGAAACGCACGACAGCGAAGTTGCGCTCGTCTTTCAGGACGGGAAGCTCGCCCGGATTCTCGGGCCCGGAAAACGCGCGCTGTACTGGAAGGCTTCGATCGAGATCACTTCGCAGGTGATCGACGTGACGGCCGCTCCGGAGGTCCCCAAGGCGCTGGTGGCGGCGGTGCAGCGATTGGCGCAGTCCTTGATCGTGTACGCGACGGTCGAGGAAGGAAAGACGGGGCTGCTCGCGATCGACGGCCGCTTTGTGCGCACGCTCGCGCCCGGAGTCTACGCATTCTGGAACGTGGGGATCGCGCCTCGTGTCGAGGTGGTCGACCTGCGGCTCCAGACGGTGGAGATCCCCGGTCAGGAAATTCTGACGCGGGACAAGGTTTCCATTCGCGTGAACGTGTGGGCCGAGTTCCAGGTGATCGACGCGGTGCAGGCCAAGCAGAGCGTGAAGGACTACGCCGAGCACCTGTATCGCACGCTGCAGCTCGCCGTGCGCCAGACGCTGGGTCGGCGGACGCTGGAAGAAATTCTTGCGGAGAAAGTGGACATCGATGAAAAGGTGGCTGCCGGAGTCCGCGAGGAAATGGCCGCGTTCGGTGTTCGCGTCGGCGAGATCGCGTTGAAGGACGTGATCCTGCCCGGCGACATGCGCGAGATCCTCAACCAGGTGGTGACGGCGGAAAAGCAGGCGCAAGCCAACCTGATCCGCCGCCGCGAGGAGACCGCCGCGACGCGGTCGCTGTTGAACACCGCCAAGCTGATGGAGGACAACCCTCTATTGGTCCGGCTGAAGGAACTGGAGACGCTGGAGAAGGTCGCCGAAAAGGTGGAAAAGATCACCGTCGGCGGAATCGACACGCTGCTCCGGGATCTGGTGACGATGCGTGAGAAGTAATCATGCGTCAAGAACGCGCTCCATGACTGTCATGGAGCGCGTTCGTCGCCAAACCGAGACGATCCATCAGTGTTCTACGTCCAAAGCTACAAACAATCTCCTGTTAAAGTAAAAAGAAGCCTGAAACATCGGGTGCAGTTTCACAAAGAAGTAGAGGTAGTTGCCTTCCATGACCCAGCGGATGGTGTTTGCCGCGCTTTTCTGCGGCCTCTTCGCGCACGCTGCCGATCTCACGCCGCCCAAAGCCGGCAAGGTCGAGATTTTCCATCTCAAGGACATCAAGCCCGGCATGCACGGGACGGCCTGGACCGTTTTCACCGGCACCGAGCCTGAGCCTGTGCCGATCGACATCATCGGCGTGTGGAAGGGACAGCTCGGGCCGCGGCAGGACGTCATTCTGGCGAAGATGCTCGGCAAAGCGAAGGACACCAACGTCGCCGCGGGCATGAGCGGCAGCCCGGTTTATATCGACGGAAAGCTGGTCGGCGCGGTTGCCCTGCGCTTCAGTGTTTTTTCTCCCGACGCGATCTGCGGGATCACGCCGATCGAGCGCATGCTTGAAATCGAGGACTTCGATCAGTCGCGCCCCTCCGATGCGCGGACTCCCGACAAAGCGTCGGCGGAGCGCGCGGCAGCGATCAACGTACCCGGCGGATCGCTCATGCCGATCGACACGCCGCTGGTGCTTTCCGGATTCAGCGGCACCACGGTCAGCGCGTTTCAACCGTTCTTTCAGCAGATGGGAATCGCGCCGGTGCAGGGCGGCGCGTCGGCGACGAACCTCAGCGCGAAACCCGTCAAGGGCTGGGAACATTCTTTGAATCCCGGCGACGCTGTCTCGGGCATTCTGGTCTCAGGCGACATGTCGGTAACCGGCATGGGCACGGTGACTTATAACGACGGCAAACGCGTACTGGCGTTCGGGCACCAGTTCTTCGATCTGGGCCCGCTCAACATGCCGATGGCGAAGAGCGAGATCCTGATGGTCCTCAGCTCGGCGTTTCAGCCGACGAAATTCGGCAATGCGACCGACGTGGTCGGCGCGCTGAAGCAGGATCGATACAGCGGCATCATGGGCGAGCTTGGTTCTGAGGCTCCGTCGATCCCGGTGCACGTGAAGCTTCGTTCGCACGGCACGGGCGACACGGTATTTAAAGAGAAGGATCTGAACTTCAACGTCTTCGTCCACCAGAAATGGACTCCGTTTCTGATGATGCTGACGCTGTTTAATTCCCTCCAGCAGATGAACGAGTACGCCGACGAAATGACGTATCGCATGAGCGGCAATGTGTCGCTCGACGGCGCGCAGGGGATTCATGTATCGACCATGCTCGCGCCGAGCGAACTGCCCGTGCCTCCGCCGATGGTGCTGGCCGGATGGTGGGCCGATAAATTCAATCGCCTGTTCCTGAATCCGGTGACGACTCCGAAACTGAAGAGCGTCGACGTCACGGTCGACCTGCTGCCGGAGCGCCGCGTCGCGACGATCGAAAATGCGTGGACCCCGTCCACTGAAGTGGAAGCAGGCGCGGAAATTCCCGTGAAAGTTTTCCTGCGTCCCTATCGCGGCGAGCGGATCGAAAAGGACGTGACCGTGAAGATCCCCGCCGGCATGCCGAAGGGCGACCATCGCATTCTGTTCAGCGACGCCGACACGATGAATCGCGTGCAGCACGCCGTGGTGGCGGGGAATCGCTACATGGACATTCCCGAAACGGTTTCGCTGCTCAACCAGGAGCGCGGCAACAACGCGCTGTTCGTTTCATTGGTCGAAGGACGCGCGACCTATTATTCCGACGACAAGACCATGCCCGCGCTGCCGGCGTCCGTACTCAACGTGCTGCAGACCGAGCGCACGGCGAGCCGCGCTCTGGTCGGGTCGCCTGAAACGGCCACCGAACAATTCGCGGTTCCGTTCGACCAGGTCGTCTCGGGCAGCTATTCACTCAAGATCACAGTAAAGTAGTCCACATCAAAATGAAAATTTCGTATCTCGGCCCCGCACTGTTGTGCGCCGCCGTCTCCGTTTATGCCGTCGAGACCAGGACGTGGTCGCAGGATGAGATGGCGGATTTCGAAAGAGCGACGCTCACGCGCCTTTCGCTTTCAAGCGACGGCCGCATCACGCTTGCGCCCGCGGTGAAGGAGATCTTCGATCCGGCCGTCACGTTTCTGTGGTCGGTGGCGCGCGATTCGAAGGGCACGCTCTACGCCGGCGGCGGCGGACTCGGCGGATCGAAGACGAAATTGTTCGCAGTGGACGCGGCGGGAAAATCGCGCACTGTAACTGAACTCGACGGCATGTCGATTCAGGCGCTGGCCATCGACAAACAGGATCGCGTGTATGCTGCGACTTCGCCCGACGGCAAGGTGTATCGCATCGACGCTTCGGGCAAAGCGGCGGTTTTCTACGATCCCAAGGCGAAATATATCTGGGCGCTCGCGTTTTCGAAATCCGGCGATCTGTTCGTCGCAACGGGCGATTCGGGCGAGATCCATCGCGTGACGCCTGCGGGTTCGGGCTCGGTCTTTTTCAGAACGGAAGAAACGCACGCGCGATCGCTCGCCGTGGACGCGAATGACAACCTGATCGTCGGCACCGACCCGAGCGGATTGATTCTGCGCATCACGCCCACAGGTCAGGGCTTTGTGCTGTACCAGGCTCCGAAGCGCGAGATTACCACGGTGGCCGTGGCGCCGGATGGAACGATCTACGCGGCGGGAGTCGGCAATAAAGTTCCGGCGGTCGCGCCACCCGCGCCTGCTCCGGCGCCGACGCCTTCGGCGGCTCCTGCTCCCGGTGGCGTGAACATCACGTTGCCCGCCGCGAACCGGCCCGCGGCGGCTGCTCCGACAGCGAGCCCGGCCGCGATCGTCGGAGGCTCCGAAATTTATCGCATCCAGACCGACGGCTACCCGCGCCGCGTGTGGAGCAACGCGCAAGACTTGGTTTACGCGCTGGCCTTCGACGCGCATGGACATGCGATCGCAGGAACGGGAAATCATGGCGCCGTGTATCGCATCGATTCGGATCACTCGTATACCAGGCTGCTCAACGTGGCGCCGACCCAGGTCACCGCATTTTGCTCCGCGCCCGGCGGAAAACTCTTCGCGGTGACGGGCAATATCGGAAAGCTCATTTCGATCGGACCGGAGTTGGAAACCTCGGGGGTCCTCGAAAGCGACGTCTTCGACGCGGGCGCGTTTTCTTACTGGGGCCGCGTGAGCACCGAAGGCAGCAACGCGGGCGCGATCGCGATTGAGACGCGCAGCGGGAATCTGAATCGTGCGCAGAAAAATTGGAGCGAGTGGGCCAAGCTGACCAGCAATCGCGTGGCGTCGCCCTCGGCGCGGTTCCTGCAATATCGCGCCACGTTGAGCGCCGCTTCGGAACTGGCCGAAGTGGATATCGCCTATCTGACCAAGAACGTCGCGCCTGTGGTCGAAGAAATCGAAACGACGCCGGCGAATTACAAATTTCCCGCGCCCGCCGGCTTGGGTGCAACGCTGACACAGACGCTGTCATTGCCCGCGCTCGGCCACCATCCCTCTGCATCTCCCGCGGCGACTTCCGATTCCGGATCGTCGCCGGCCATGACGTGGTCGAAGGGAACGATCGGCGCGCGATGGCTCGCCAATGACGATAACGGCGACGCATTGATCTTCAAGCTGGAGATCCGCGGCGCCAATGAAACCGCGTGGAAACTGCTGAAGGACAAAATCCGCGAACACTACTACAGTTGGGATTCGACCGCATTTCCAGACGGCCGCTACGTCCTGCGCGTCACTGCGTCGGATGAGCCGTCGAATCCGCCCGATCAGTCGCTGGCCGGATCGCTAGACAGCGATCCATTCCTGGTCGACAACGCGCCTCCGGAAATCACGGGCCTTCAGTCCGCGCCCTCCGGCGGCAAACTCGAAATTCGCTTCCACGCGAAAGATGCGCTCACCAACGTCGTCAAAGCCGAATATTCGATCAACGGCGTCGACTGGATTCTGGTCGACCCGGTCACGCGCCTCAGCGATTCACACGAAGAAGACTACCGCTTCCTCGCCGACCACCCCGCGGGCGAAACCACCATCGCGGTGCGCGTGTTTGACGAATACGACAACCAGTCTGTCGTGAAAATCGTCGTCAGGTGATGATCGAGAAACAACCTGGCGAGCCCTGGATCGTCTCCCGCCGCGACGTCTCGCTCGCGATTGAAACCTGCTTCAACTCGCGCGCCCAGGCGCTGCTGGTTTATCCCGTAAATCTGCCGGAGAAGTTTTTCGACCTCAGTTCGGGCGAAGCCGGCGAAATTTTGCAAAAACTCCGCCAGTATCGAATCCGCCTCGCGATCGTCTGCCCGCACGCGATGCCGCTCACCGATCGCTTTCGCGAACTGATGATCGAAGAAAACAAGCGCACCCACTTCCGCCTGTTCGAATCGCGCGACGAAGCTCGCGCGTGGCTCGCCAGTCAAACCCCGCCCTGACGAGCCTGTGTGAAAAGGTCGGCAACCCGCTCCTTGCAGTCGCGGCTCGGTGTCGGGGTTAGCAGCAACATGATGATTCTGCGCAGTGCCAAAACAGAGCCGCGAGTGACAACGAGCGGGTGCCCCTTTTTCACACAGGCGCGGCAGAGCGATTGGAGTGCGGGCTTCAGCGCCGCAACGCGAACCGGACGGCAAGCGCCGCCCGCGCTATTTCTCAAGCAGAAAATTGCCGACGAACAGCGCGTCGATGCCTGACGAATAAAAACTACGCACCGCGTCGCGCGGCGTTGAGACCAGCGGATCGCCGAACAGATTGAAGCTGGTGTTATACAACACCGGCAATCCGGTCGCCTTGCCGGCTTCCTGCAACAGGCGGTGATACAACGGATTGTCCGCGGCCGAAACCGTGTGAACGCGAACCAGGTCCTCACCGAGAATCGCCGATTCAAACGTCTTTCGATGCGCCGGCTTCACGCGGCCGACCGTTGCGAGATGACGCGCGTTCGGTCCGGTTTCGAAATACATCGACGCGACTTCCGCTGGAACCGACGCGGCAAACTTGCGGAACGGCTCGCGATGCTTGATGAAGACGTTCAGATTTTCAGTCGAGTACGGATCGAGCGGCGAGGCAAGAATACTGCGATTGCCCAGCGCGCGCGGGCCGAACTCCATGCGGCCGTGCATCCACGCGACGATCTTATGCTCGCCGAGCATGCAAACGGCGGTCGACAGGAGTTCGTCCATGGAGCGCAGATACTGAAACCGCAGTTTGCAATTTTCCAGAACCTGCTTGATGTCCTCTGCGCCATAGCTCGGGCCGAGCAGCAGCGATCCTCCGCCGCCGCGCTTCTTATGCCGCCGCACCTGATGCCAGACATGATAAGCCGCGCCGAGCGCGGTTCCTGAATTTCCCGCCGCGGCCTGCACGAAGACGTTTTTCCATTTACCCGATCGCTCGAGAAACGCGACCAACAGCGCGTTGTAGAACAACCCGCCCGCGAGACAGAGATTTTCGCCCTCGCCGGCGAGCTTCAACACGGTGTCTTCGATGGTCTTCTGCAATCCGCGCGCAAGCGCAGCGGGCGACGCATGCGCCGCGGGAAATTTCGCGCTGAATGCCCCGCTCGCGTCGAAGTACGATGGATCGAGCCGTGCCGACTCCGAAAGAATTTCGCGGAACAACGGCGCGAGGCTCTCATCGCCCGACGTCGAAAGCCACTGGACCTTGTGCTCATCGGCTCCGGGCCGGTATCCGAGCAGTTGCGTCACGGCGCGATACAAGCGGCCGAGCGAATCCGGGTAATACCATTCGTGGTCGAGCTGGATCTGGCTGCCGCTCGCCTGCCATCGCGCGCCGCAGCGAAAATCGCCGGCATGATCGAGCGTCAGAACCGTCGCTTCCTCGAACGGCGACGCGAAAAACGCCGATGCCGCGTGCGCCTGGTGATGCTCGACCACAAGAATTTCGCTCTTCGGAAACTGATCGCGCAGCGCGAGATGAAACAACGATTCGGGACCGCGGGAGAACGGCCGGGCGATCGCCACGCAATCCACCTGATCGCGCGACGCGCCAGCCAGACGCAGACATTCGTCGATCGCCGCCTGAGGAATCGCGCCGGGCGTAAACCCGCGCGTCAACTTCGCTTCTTCCACCGCCGCGCGCAGTTCGCCGTCCTTGAGAACCGCGCACGCGGCGTCGCTGAGGAGACCGCCTAATCCGAGAATGACCATCTATTTCGTTTTCGCTTCGATCTTGGCCCACGTGTCTTTCAACCCGACCGTACGATTGAACACCAGCCCCGGGTCGGTGTCGACACAAAAATATCCGAGCCGCTCGAACTGATAGCGCGATCCCGCTGCGGCGCCTTTCAGGCTCGGCTCGACTTTCGCGTTCCTCACCACTTCGAGCGAGTTCGGATTCAGATTCACCGTAAAATCCTGACCTTCGGGAACATCGCTGGGATCTTCTTTCGCGAAGAGCGTTTCGTAAAGCCGCACCTCGGCGTCGACGGCGTGCGCGGCCGAGACCCAGTGGATGGTCGATTTCACCTTGCGCCCGTCGGGAGCATTGCCGCCGCGCGTCGCGGGATCGTAAGTGCAATGGACCTCGATCACCTCGCCCGCATCGTTCTTCACGACACTGGTGCACGTCACGAAATAGCCGTAGCGCAAGCGCACTTCGCGGCCGGGCGACAGGCGGAAATACTGTTTCGGAGGATCTTCGCGAAAATCGTCCTGCTCGATGTACAGCTCGCGCGAAAACGGAACCTGGCGCGTTCCCGCGGATTCGTCCTCCGGATTGTTGATCGCCTCCATCATCTCGACCTGGCCTTCGGGATAATTGTCGATCACGACTTTGAGCGGACGCAGCACCGCCATCACGCGCTGCGAAGTCCGGTTCAGATGATCGCGGACGTAATATTCCAGCAGCGAAAGTTCGGTTGTGCCGTTCGTCTTCGAGACGCCGATGTTGCGGCACAGATTGCGAATCGCTTCGGACGTGTAGCCGCGGCGGCGCATGCCAGAAATCGTAGGCATGCGCGGATCGTTCCACCCGCTGACCAGGCCGCGCTGTACCAGTGCGAGAAGCTTGCGCTTACTCAGCAAAGTATAGGTGACGTTCAGCCGATCGAACTCGATCTGCTGCGGATGATAAATTCCGAGCTGCTCGATGTACCAGTCATACAACGGACGATGGTCTTCAAATTCCAGCGTGCAGATCGAATGCGTGATTTTTTCGATCGAATCCGATTGCCCGTGCGCGAAATCGTACATCGGATAGATGCACCAGGCGTCGCCGGTGCGATGATGATGCGCCCTTAGGACGCGATACATCACCGGGTCGCGCAGATTGAGATTCGCCGACGCCATATCGATCTTCGCGCGCAGCGTTTTCGATCCGTCGGGGAACTCACCCGCTTTCATGCGAGCAAAAAGGTCGAGATTTTCTTCGACGCTGCGATTGCGACAGGGCGATTCTTTGCCCGGCTCCATCAGCGTGCCGCGTGTCTGGCGAACTTCTTCGGCCGAGAGATCGCAGACGTAGGCTTTGCCCTTCTGGATCAGATCGACAGCCCAGTCATAGAGCTGACCGAAGTAGTCGGAGGCGTAATAAATCGCCGCGAAATTTCCGCCGAGCCATTTCACGTCTTCAATGATCGACTCGACGTATTCGGTTTCTTCCTTCGACGGATTCGTATCGTCGAAGCGCAGATTGCACTTTCCGCCGAACTCCTCGGCCAGACCGAAATTCAGGTTGATCGACTTCGCGTGGCCGATATGCAGGTAGCCGTTCGGCTCCGGAGGAAAGCGCGTGCACACGCGGCCTTCGTACTTATTGGTCTCGAGATCGCGCACGATGGTGTCGCGAATAAAATTCGACGGAGCTGCTTCCCCCTCTGGCTTAACGGGATTCATATGAGTTCGATTGCCTTTGCGATCCGGTCGAGCGCCGTCTCGCGCCCCAGCACGACCAGAGTTTCAAACAACGGCGGTGCGACTTTACGGCCGCATACCGCGACGCGGATTGGCTGGAACATCTGGCCGGTTTTGATTTTCAATTTTTCAGCGCCCGCGCGGAGTCCGGCTTCGATCGCATCGTGATTCCATTCCACCTGCGCGAGAACTTCGCGTCCGCCTTCCAACGCTTTCTTTGCCAGCACGAGATCGCCCTTCTGCGGGATCAGCTCATTCACGTCGTAGGGCGGGAGCTGATCGACAAAAAAGAAATCGCCGATGCCTGCCGCGTCGCGCAGCAGGCGGATGCGCTCGTGCACCAGCGGCGCGATCTGCCGCAGCTTGTCCGTCTTCGGCACGAACGGCTCCAGTTGTTTCGCCAGTTCGTCGACCGGCATGGTGCGGATGTGCTCCGCATTCAGCCACACCGCTTTCGGATCGAACGGATCCTCGTCGCTGAAATTGATGGTCGCGTTGCTGCGATTCACTCCTTCCAGCGTGAACGCGTCCACCAGTTCCTGGCGCGTCATCACTTCGCGATCGTTCTTCGGCGACCAGCCCAGCAGCACCACGAAATTCACGAACGCGTGCGGTAGAAATCCCGCATCGCGATACGTGGTCACGCTGACCACAGGACCGTGCTTGCGCTTCGACAACTTCGATCCATCGGGCGCGATCAGCAGCGGCAGATGCGCGAACTTCGGCGGCTCGACACCGAGCGCCTCGAAAATCAGCACGTGTTTGAACGTGTTGGTCAGGTGATCCTGGCCGCGAATGATGTGGCTGATCCGCAAGTCCGCATCGTCGGCGCAGGACGCCATGTGATAGGTCGGCACGCCGGAAGATCGCAGCAGCGCGAAATCTTCGATGTCCGCCGTCGATTTGGATTGCTCGCCGTAAACCAGGTCGTCGAATTTCACCCAGTCGCGCGTCGCGCGCGGGACCCGAAAACGCAGCACGAACGGCTCGCCTACCGCCGCGCGGCGATCGCTTTCTTCCGGCGACAGGTTGCGCATGTCGGCGTTGAACAGCCACGGACCGCCGGTGTGCGCCTTTTCCTCGTCCGTCGCCACAGACGGCGTGAAGTCGCGATAGGCCAGGCCTTTTGCGAAAATTTCGTTCGCCATGCGCCGGTGCAATTCTCCGCGATCGGACTGCTGATAATATTCGTCCCAGCCGAGGTCGAGCCATTTCAGGCCGTCGAAAATCGAATCGACGGACTCCTGCGAGTTGCGCTCGACGTCGGTGTCGTCCAGACGCAGGATCATCGTGCCGCCGTTGTGGCGGGCAAACAGCCAGTTGAAAACGAACGTTCTGGCGCTGCCTATGTGGAGATACCCCGTGGGCGACGGGGCGAAGCGGACTCGAAGCATCGAATCTTCAGGATATCAGCAGATCGCGCTGCGAACCGAAGCGAGCGGCGCACTCTTATCGAACGTGACGCTGTCGCCGTCGCGGCGAATGCCGAGTTGACTCCAGAGATCGTTTAGATTCACCGGCATGGGCTTCGACGCCATCTCTTTGTAGAGGTCCATCAGCGCCTTCGTGCCGGTCGCTTTATCGCCGGCTTCGAACGCTTTTTCCAGCGTCCAGTCGTGATCGATCGTCCCGCCCGCGCGATTGATGCCGCGGAATGCATCTTCCAGTCCCTTGCGTTGATGTGTCCGTTTTCGAATTTCGATGTCCGCCATCAGACAGAAAATCGCGCCGCCCCAATACGTGCGACCCCAGGTGTGCGTGCGGTCGAGCCCCTCATCGCCCTGCTCGGGAAGCCCCTGCCACATGTCGCGAGCCATGTCGCCCCAGACCTGTTCGGGACGCAGCCAGCCGATTTTCGCGCGCGCGATCGGCTCGATGTAGGTCGCGCTGCCTTCCTCGATCCAGTGATGCTCCTCAGGCATGTTGGGGAATCCCCAGTGGACCATTTCATGCGTGAGCATCCAGTCCTTTTTCAGATCGTCGGAAGTCGAGTGCTGTCCGACGGATATGCGGCAACGCGCGCCGCCTTCGCCGAAACTTCTCCCATTGGAAACACCACGTCCGCGGCGTCCCTGGGCGATCGTAACAGCGGCGTGCGGCACGGGAAATTTTCCGTAATAAGCAGTGACGGATCGGGCCGACAGGTCGACCCATTCGATCAGCGCGTCGCGCGACAGATCGAAATCCCCGCGGAACGTGACGTCGATTTCAGCGCCACCGGCCTTCACGGTGATCGAATCCTGCGCGCGCAGGAAGGGCGCGGCGAAGAGAAGTTTCGAAAACGACCGTCGATTCACGCGTGCTTATGCTAGCACGCGAACAGCCTTAGTTCGCGGACGGTTTTTCGAGCCGGTCGACCACCAGAACCTCCACCGGGCCCTTCTCCGCCCTCAGTTGAAGCCCGAGTTGTTCCTGCACAGCCGTGAAGATGGAAGGACTGTCGGCGGAGGCATCCGGAGTCCACTGCAGCGTGAAGTCGTATTCCCCGCCCAAGCCTGTCTGATCGATCACCAGCCGGTCGAGCGCTTCGCCGGAGAGAAACTGGGCGAGCCAGGACATCGGCGCTTTCATCCCGGTCACTTGTCCTTTTCCCACGCGCAATGCTCCGGCTTCTTTCGGGTCCGCGGCCTTCAGCTTGGGACCGCCTTTTGCGACCACCAGGTCGTACACCGGCTGCTCCCGCGTTTCGCGATGAAGCGTCAATTTAAAGCGGTCGGCCAACAAGGACTGCAGCATGAGCCGCATCTGCGGACCCGACAGGGATCGCGCCGATTTTGCTTCGATATCGAATCCTTCCGAATCCAGCCAATTCGGACCTCCTGAAACCTGCGGCTTCCGGACGTCATAGGCGATTTCGATCAGCGTTTTCGCAGTCACGTTCGTGGCGACGACCCGCGCGCCGGCGAGCATCGGAAATCCATGGCGGCGCGACGCATCGCCGGGCTTGATCGACGCGACTTCGAACGCGGGACGCGATTCCGCCGACTGCGCACGGATCTGCGGTGCATCCGCGATTCCGATTGCAATCGGCACAGCGATCGCGGCCACAGTCGCGGCGCCCAGCAGGACCTTTTTTCCGAAGCGGAGACGGAGGGCCGTTCGATAATTCACGATCCGCTCGATTCTTTTCTTGAGATCCGAACCCGTTACCCGGCGCTGCACAACAACGGCGATTCCAGATACCAGCGGTAGATGTCGAGGATGGCTTTCGCGTACTCGTGCGGCTCGCAAAGTTGTGAACAGACCTCTTCATCGCAGGCGCGCTCGCGTTCGTCAACCATCCGCGAACCGATCCACCAAACCAATGGATGAAACCAGTAGATCGCCTCCACCACCATATGGATCGCGGAGGCAAGGTTGTCGCGACGGTGGACATGGCACATTTCGTGAGCGAGCACCGCCTGGAACTGAGCGGGCGTGAGCCGCTCCAGCAGGCTTTCGGGAAGCAGAAGAATCGGTCGAAAAAATCCCACGACGCCCGGTTCGAGCAGCCCCGGCGGGGAACAACGGACCTGGATGCCGCACCCGGGGACGTCCAGCAAAATACTCGACCGCCCCGCATCGCGGATCCGCAGCCAGGCCCGAAACCGGATCGTCGCGACCGCCGCAAGGCCGCAGATCCACACGCCGAGAGCGGCGGCGAAGATCCAAGCGAAAGATGCCCTTCCATGCAAAGCCGGCATCGCGGGAAACGGTTGAACGATCTCCACTGCCGAGAAAGGAACGTCGGTTTGCGCGGCGACGCTATGCGAAAGCGGAGCGAACCGGCTCCCTAGCGAAAGCAGGATGGAAAACGGAATCAGGAATTTCAAAGACGCGCCGAGCCACAGCCACGATCGAACCTGCGCGCGGTTTTCACGGAACAGGAGGGCCAGGAGAGCCACCGCGCCCGCAAACAGCGTCGATTGCCACAAGTGATTCAGCATACCGCTCATCCTTTCCGCTTTTCCTGCTCGACCTTTTCGACGATCTTTTCCAGTTCGCGGATGTCTTCGAGCGTCAACTTCCCGGCCTCGGCAAGCTGAGCCATCATGGGCTGCGGCCGTCCTCCGAAGAAGCTGAGGATTTCCTCCAGCAGACGGTGCCGCGTCACGTCACGGGAAATCGCCGGCTCGAAAATATGCGCATTGCTGATTTTCCGGACCCTGCGGACGGCCTTTTTTCCTTCCAGTCGATAGACGGTGGTCTGGATGGTGGTATAGGCGGGGCGAGGTTCGGGAAAAGCCTCTTGAATCTCGCGAATAGAGGCCTTTCCGTGTTTCCAGAGCGCGTCGAGGATCTGCAACTCGAGTCGGGTCAGTTTCGGCTGCGACATTTTGGACAATCTACTACAACATAGTAGATCGGTCAAGCTCGATTAATTATCTTTAAGCCGGCTCCTCCGATCCGAATCCGAACGGCATACGTATCACTATCGAAGCTTGGACGGAATCGTGTATCATGCGAACATCGATCGGGACCGGTTTAGGGAATAAATCGGAGACCGGTGCGATTACGTCCAAGTAGTCCGTATAAATCCGACACAAGGAGAAGTAAAACCATGAAGGTTTCCAAAAACGCTCTGGTTCTCGCGGCTGCGATGACCGGTTTGCTGGCCGGCACCACCACCCGTCTGATGGCCAACGATGATGCCCCGACCAAGAAGCAAAGCAAGAAGTCAACCGACAAAGCCACCGAAAAACACGCCTGCGCGGGCAAGAACTCCTGCAAGGGCAAGGGCGGCTGCAAGACGAGCGACAACGGCTGCAAGGGCAAGAACTCCTGCAAAGGCAAGGGCGGCTGCGCGACCGACGGCTCCAAGAAGGGCTAATTTCCTTGAGGTGTACCGGGGTCAGGAGGAGGTCCTGACCCCATTTTCTTTATGCCCGCAAATCGCTTTAACGGATTCACCGACTACGGCATCGGTATCGGACTGCGCATTCCGCATTACGACCATATTCTGAGCCGCAAGCCGGTGGTCGACTGGTTCGAGATTATTTCCGAAAATTTCATGATCGATGGCGGACGTCCGCTGAAGACGCTCGATCAGATTCTGGAGCAGTACCGCGTCGTGCAGCACGGCGTTTCGATGTATTTCGGCTCGGCCGAAAAGCTCAATCGCGAGCATCTGAAGAAACTGAAAGCGCTGGTGAAGCGCACCAAGACTCCCTGGCTTTCCGACCATCTGTGCTGGGGCAGCGTCGACGGCACTTATAGCCACGACCTGCTTCCGATGCCCTACACGTTCGAAGCGGCCAAGGTGACGGCGCGAAACGTTCGCGAAGCGCGCGATTTTCTGGAAGTGCCGGTTTGTGTCGAAAACGTGTCGAGCTACGCCGAGTTCCACGTGTCCGAAATGACCGAATGGGAATTTTTGAACGAAGTCGTCGAGCGCGCCGATTGCGGCATTCTGCTCGACGTGAATAACATCTACGTCTCGTCACGAAACCACAGCTTCAATCCTTACGAGTATCTCAACAGCGTCCCGGCCGACCGCGTCGCGCAAATTCACCTGGCCGGTCATTCGAAATTTCAGAAGTACATTCTGGACACCCACGATCATCCGGTGATCGATCCGGTGTGGAAATTGTACGATCACGCCATCAAGCTGGTGGGTCCGACCGCGACGCTGCTCGAATGGGACGATCATATTCCTTCGTTCGAGGAAGTGCACGCGGAAGCGATGAAGGCGGAGAGATTTCTGCCGGTCGCGGCGGTATGAGTGCGAGAAAATCAACTCGGGCCTTACGCCCAGGGCTGTTCGAACTACAGCGACAGTTCGCCGCCGACCTGATGGCTCCGCTCGGCCGCGCGGACGAAGTCTCGCGAAAAATAAAAGCCGGCTACATCAAGGCGAACGATCGCCTGACGCCGGTCGAGCGGCTGGAAATTTACAGCCGCAGCTACTGGTATCGCCTGATCGATTCGATGTACGAGGATTTTCCCGGACTCCTCGCCGTGCTGGGTCCGCGCGCCTTCGACAAGATCGTGCGCGCCTATCTGGCCGACTGCCCGTCGCGATCGTTCACGCTGCGCAACCTCGGCTCGCGGCTGCATGAATGGCTGGGCAAGAACAAGAAATTCGCGGGGAATAAAATCGACGTCGCGCTGGATATGATCGCTTTAGAATGGGCGCATATCGAAGCGTGGGACGCCGCGGAACGCAAGCTTCTCGGTCCCGAGGATCTGCTGGAACCTGGTCCTGACCTGCGCATCGGGCTGCAGCCTCATATCAGCCTGCTCGATTTGAGATATCCGGTGGACGACTTGAGAATCCGTGCTGCGTCGGCTCACACAGAACATGAGACGGCGAGCAACGCAGTGACGAAACCGAAGAAGCGCCGCGCGCTGGCCGTGGGACGGCTGAAGCCGCAGCGGATTTTCGTCGCCGTGCATCGCATGGACGATTCGATTTACTACCGCCGGCTCGCTCACGACGAGTTCCGCATCCTCGAAATGCTTCGCGAGCGCAAGCCTGTGGGCCGCGCGCTGGCGAAGTGTGTGAAGGAAAGCGCGACTCCCGTGGCCGAGTTGCAAAAAAATCTCGAAAAGTGGTTCGCCTCCTGGGCCGAACTGGGCTGGCTGTGCGGAATATGAAACAACTGATCGAGAAGTTGTACCTGCTGCTGATCCGCGTCGCGTCGAGCCTGGAATCGCCGTTCCTGCTGCTGGTCCGCGTCTATTGGGGAATTCAGATGCACGGCACCGGCCGCGGCAAGATACACGACATCGGCAAGGTGATCGATTTTTTCACATCGCTCGGCATTCCGGCGCCGGCGGCCAACGCCTACTTCGTTTCCGGGCTCGAATTTATCGGCGGCTTCCTGCTGATCATCGGACTGGCGTCGCGGCCGATCGCGCTGATGCTGGTGATCGACATGATCGTCGCCTACATCACGGCGGATCGCGAAGCGTTGATGTCGTTCGCCTCCGATCCCGATAAATTCACCGCGGCGGCGCCGTTCGTGTTTCTGTTCTCGTCGCTGATCGTGCTGATTTTCGGGCCGGGCAAGCTTTCCGTGGACGCCGTTCTGGCGCGACGCTTCCAGAAAAAATAATGCTGGTCAGGGAAAAGAAAGCTCGGCCGCAAGCGTGGCCGGAGCGCCGGGAGACCATGCGTCCACGATGGGCGCTGCCGTTCCATGCGATCGAGTGGCTGTGGGACTGGCTCGCCTACGGGCTGAGCCGCTGGGCGTTTCTCGAGGTGCTGGAGTACGCCAGCAGTCTCTCCGTCCTGGTCGCGGTGATTTTTTATTACGCCGAAGCGGGAGACCGGAAAAAGCAGAAGCATTATCAGGCCTGGCAGGTGATCAACACCGCGCAAGGCAAGGGCGGCAGCGGCGGGCGCATCGAAGCGCTACAGGAATTGAATGCGGATCGCGAGGCGCTGGTCGGCGTCAACGCGTCGGGCTCGTTTCTGCAAGGCGTCCGGTTGCATGGAGCGAACCTGCTGCGCTGCGATTTGTCGGCGGCGGATCTGCGCATGAGCGATTTTTCGGGCGCCAATCTGGAAAACGCGGAGTTATCGTCGGCGAATTTTCGCGAGGCGAACCTGAAAGGCGCGATGCTGCGTGATGCCGATCTCGCGGGCGCGGATCTGAACGGCGCGGACTTCAGTCAGACCGAACTGAGCGGCCTGAATCTGGAAGACGCCGATCTGCGGCATGCCGATCTCGCCGGGATCCGCTATGAGAAACTGAAATCCGTCAAAGGAGCGAACATCGCGGGCGTCCGGAACGCTCCCGCCGGATTTGCCCAATGGGCGATCGCACGCGGCGCCATCATTCGGGAGACGGAACCCTGACGGTTGCGAAAGCACCCGCGGCCGTCAGAGTCTGTGTGAAAATGATCGGCGTCGGCCGCTTCCTGCGGTCGCGGTTCCTTAAGCGGCTTGATTCAGCGGGATGCCGGCAATGAACCGCGACCGCAGGAAGCGGCGAACGTTCAGTTTCACACAGACTCGTCAGGCCGGGATTCAATCATGGAATTCGCCCACGAAATCCTCGCAACACTGACTCCCGCCCGGGCCCTCGACCTCGCCAGCGGCAAGGGCCAGAACGCGTTGTGGCTCGCCGAACGAGGTTGGCACGTCACCGCTGTCGATCGCGATCCGATGGCGATTCAACACCCGAACGTCGAATTTCGAATGGCCGATCTGGAGCGCGGCGATTTTATAATCGAGCCGTGCTCGTGGGAACTGATCGTCATTTGCCGCTATCTGCAACGCGATTTATACCAGCCGGCCAAAGCCGGGCTCGTCGCCGGCGGGATCATCGTCGCCAGCGCGCTGCTTCCCGGCGAGAAACCGGGCCGGTTTCGAATTCAGCCCGGCGAACTCGCCCGCTACTTTAGCGACTTCGAGATTCTGCATTCGAGCGAAAATACGCTCGCCGAGATCGTTGCGCGGAAGCCTTTATGACACCAGTGCGATGCAGTCGATCTCGACGCGAACGTCGCGCGGCAAGCGCGCCGCTTCGACGGTGGAACGCGCAGGAGCGTTTTCGGAAAAATACTTCGAATACACTTCGTTCATCTTGGCGAACTCGCCCATGTCCTTGATGAACACCGTGGTCTTCACCACCTGGCTCAGCGACGATCCGCAGGCTTCGAGCAATCCCTTGACGTTCTGCATCACACGTTCCGTCTGCGCCGTAATGTCGCCTTCGATCATCGTGTTCGTCGCCGGATCGAGCGGGATCTGCCCGCTTAAAAACGCGAATCCGTTGGCGACGATCGCCTGCGAATAAGGACCGATCGCCTTGGGGGCATGGTCCGTCGAGATGACTTTCTTCATGTTTCTCCTTATTTCAGTTTCAGCGTGCCGACCAGGTCAGCCACGCGATTGATCTTTTCCTGCGCGAGAAATTCACTCAGTTCGCGCGCAATGCGGATCGGCGCGGCGGGATCCCAAAAGTTCGCCGTGCCGACCTCGACGGCCGAGGCTCCCGCGATCAGAAATTCCGCCGCGTCGACACCGCTCGCGATCCCGCCCAATCCAATGACGGGTATCTTGACCGCCTGCGAAGCTTCGTAGACGAGCCGCAGGGCGATCGGTTTGATGGCCGGTCCCGAGAGTCCGCCGAATCCGGCCCCGATCCGCGAGCGCCGCGTGTGCGCATCGATGGCTAACGAAACAAAGGTGTTGACCAGAGAGATGGCGTCGGCGCCCGCCTCCGCCGCGGCCTTCGCCAGAGGCTCGATTCGAGCTACATTCGGCGATAATTTCACGATTAGCGGCCTTTTTTTCACCACCGCTCGCGCCGACCGCACGACTTCGCCCAGCAACTCCGGATCATTTGAGAAGAAAATTCCCCCGTGCTTCGTGTTCGGGCATGAAACGTTCAATTCGTAGGCGGCGAGCCCCTCGGCATCTTCCAGAATGCGCAGCACTTCGACGTAATCCTCGACACAATAGCCGAACACGTTGGCGATCACGGCGGTGTCGAAGGAGCGCAGCTCGGGCAATTTTTCCTGCACAAACGCCCGGACGCCGATATTCTGCAAGCCGATGGAATTGATCATCCCGGAGGACGATTCGTAGAGCCGCGGCGGGGGGTTGCCGTCCATCGGCTCCCTGGACAGCCCCTTGACGATGATTCCGCCAAGCTGGCTCAGGTCGACAAGGGCCTTAAATTCCACACCATACGCGTAAGTTCCCGACGCCGCCAGCACCGGATTCTTAAGGGAAATGCCGCACACCGAGGTGGCCAGCCCAGGGAACATTCGGTCACAGGATAGCAGCCCCTGAGCCCCTGAAGAAACAGGAGTTTCGCCCGATAGACCATGCAGGGGCCGAACCTAGAAGGGAAAAAATCGAGTACTAAGGCGTCCATCTGATGGCTGTAAACACGCAAACATCGCACCATGAAAACGTGGACGACCAGCGCCCGCAAAACTACAGGTCCCTCTCGTCGAAGTTCTCGATCTTCACGGGCGTACTCGTGGCTTGGATTGTGGTCGTCATCCTTTGCTGGGACCTCCGCCAGCATACGTTCGACCTGGCGAAGGGAATTGTCCTGTGCTGCGTGGTGGCCCTGGTGGCCGGCGCGATTTCGAGATTCAGCATGCGGCTGCTCGCCCGGCCGCTCGAACTGCTGCAGCAGGGAATCACGTCGGTCCGCGAAGGACGTTTCGAGCCGATTCAGGTCAGCCGCACGGGCGACGAAATCGAGTACCTGGGCGAAAGCTTCAATCGAATGATCGAGACTCTGGCGCATTCGCAGGAAGAAATCCGCCAGCACCAGGAACTGCTCGAGGATCGCATCCGCCAGCGCACCCAGGAACTGGAAAAGGCGATGCACACGGCGCTTGAGGCGAGCCAGGCCAAGAGCGAATTTCTCGCCAACATGTCGCACGAGCTGCGCACGCCGATGAACGGATTGCTCGGCATGCTGGACCTGGTGCTCGACAGCGGGCTCTCGCTCGATCAGCGCGAACAGCTCGAAACGGCGCAGCGCTGCGCGTACTCCCTGCTCGGCCTGCTGAACGACATTCTGGATCTTTCCAAAATCGAAGCGGGCAAGATGCTGCTGGAAAAGATTCCCTTCAATGCGCGGACGGTGCTGGGCGATTGCGTGCAATCGCAGTTGG
This sequence comes from Terriglobia bacterium, assembly GCA_020073325.1. Taxonomy (GTDB): domain Bacteria; phylum Acidobacteriota; class Terriglobia; order Bryobacterales; family Bryobacteraceae; genus Palsa-187. Next base: position 21,124 of record JAIQFJ010000028.1, read on the forward strand.
CCAAGGCCGCGCAGAAAGGAATCGACCTTCGCTTCGAGGCTTCCGAAGCCGGCATGTACGAGATCCTTGGGGATCCGCTGCGGCTCCGCCAGATTCTGGCGAACCTTCTTTCGAACGCCATCAAGTTTACGGATCGCGGATACGTCCGCGTTCATCTAAGCTCCTCGTTCCGCTCTGACGGACGCGTGACGCTGCAATTTTCGGTTCGCGACACAGGGTCGGGGATCCCGGCGGATAAGCTCCCCGAGATATTCGAAAAATTCACACAGGCCGATGGCAGTATTTCCCGCAAGTATGGCGGGACCGGACTGGGTTTAGCGATCACGCGGAGGCTGGTAGAGATGCAGGGCGGCGAAGTTCGTGTCGAGAGCGAGCCGGGAAAGGGCAGCACGTTCACGGTGGTGATCGCTTGCGAACCCGCTCCCGCATCGGCCTCCAAGCAACCATCCGTGAAGGGAACCACCGCGGCTCCGGCGGCGGCTCCGAATTCCGGCTCGCGGTTGCTGCTGGTCGAAGACAATCTGGTCAATCAAAAAGTGGTGCTGGCGATTTTGCGGAAAAAAGGCTACCAGATCGAAGTCGCCAACGATGGCCGCGAAGCGCTGCAGAAGCTGGACACGGCCGGTCCCTACGATTTGATCCTGATGGACGTGCAGATGCCCGTCCTGGACGGCCTGGAAGCGACGCGCGCGATCCGGCGCGAATCGAAGTGGTCCAGGATTCCGATCATCGCGATGACCGCGCACGCCATGAACGGCGATCGCGAGCGCTGCCTGCAGGCCGGCATGGATGCATATATCTCCAAGCCCGTTCAGCCCGCGCACCTGGTCGCGACCATCGAAAAGCATCTCGGCTCGCGCACGGAAAAGGCTCCGGCGCCGCCGCCCGCCGCGAATTCGATCGACCGCGTCTTGACCGATCGATTGATGCGCGAAGAATCGGGCCTGTTGAACGACATGCTGCAGTTATTCCTGCAGCTCGCGCCTGAACGGCTCGACAAGATTGAAGCCGCGGCAGGGAAAGCCGACCCCGGGACTGTCGCGGAAGAAGCGAAAATGATCGGCGCGGCGGCGGAACAGCTTGCTTCAAAGGAACTCGGCGAGTGCGCACGGCGGATCGAAGCTGCCGCGACGCGCGGCGATTTCGAACAGGTGCGACAGGACGTGGAAACGCTGCGGCGCGAAATTCGTTCGCTCGAAGCGCTGACAACTTAGGCGGATCGCTGCACCGCGGGAACCATTCCCTGAATCAGTGCCCACGTCTCGCGAATATCCTGCTCGGTCGTCGCGATATTTCCGATCGCAAAGCGCAGCACGAATTTTCCGTGCAGCACTGTGCTCGAGAGAAACGCCTTGCCGGTCGCGTTGATCTGCTCGAATAATTTCTGATTCTCTTCGTCCGACCCCCGGTAGCGGAAGCAGACCAGAGAAAACGGAACGGGCGCGGCCAGCTCGAACCGCTCATCGCGGCCAATCTCCTCGGCGAGCATCCGCGCCATGCGAATATGTTCGCGCAGGATCCGCGCGATCCCCTCGCGGCCGTAGTAGCGCAGGATGAACCATAGCTTGAGCGACCGGAATCGCCGGCCGAGCGGCAGCGCATATTCGGAAAAATTCAGCGCGCGGTCATGCTGCGCCGTCACCAGATAGGCCGGCGTTTCGTCCAGCGACAGCGCGCGCCGCAGGATCTCCGGACGGCGCGTGTACAGAATGCTCAAGTCGACCGGAGTGAACAGCCACTTGTGCGGATTCACGACGATCGAATCCGCGCGCGACGATCCGTCCAGAATGTAGCGATACTCTTCGAGCAGCGCCGCCGGACCGCCGTAGGCCGCGTCGACATGCAGCCAGAGCCCGTATTTCTCCGCGATCTGCCCGATCGCGGGCAGCGGATCGATGCTCGACGACGATGTCGTCCCCAGAGTCGCGACTACGCAAAACGGTTTGTTGCCTGCGGCAAGATCGTCCCGAATCGCGCGTTCGAGCAACTGCGGGATCATGCGAAATTCGTCGTCGGCCGCGATTTTGCGAATGTTCTCCTTGCCGATCCCGACCGTCAGCGCGCCTTTATCCACCGAGTTGTGCGTGTGTTCGGAGCGATACAGAATCAGCCGCGGATGCTCGCCGCTCAGCCGCGCCTGCGGAGCCGCCTGTTCGCGCGCCGCGAGAATCGCGTGCATGCTGGCGGTCGATGCGGTGTCGTGAATGATGCCGAAAAACCGCGGATCGAGTCCCCACCATTCGCGCAGCCAGCCGAGCGTGACCTGCTCCAGCTCCGTCGACGCCGGCGAGGCTTTCCAGAGCATGTGTTGGATGTTCAGGGTCGCGGCCAGCATCTCGCCCAGAATACCGGGACCCGACGCGGAGATCGAAAAATAGCTGTGAAAACGAGGATGATTCCAATGCGTCAGGCCGGGCAGCACCAGCTTTTCAAAATCGGCCATGATGGCGTCCATCGGCTGGCCGGATTCGGGGCCGTGCGCGGGAAGCGCGTCGATCAACGCGCCGGGTTGAACATTGGGCAGAACAGGATACTTGCGGATGTCGCGGAGATAGTCGGCCATCCAGTCGACCATCTTGTGCGCCTCGACTCGAAACTCTTCCGGGGACATTTCCCCATGGTAGCGCCCGTGATTCGCGCAGAGACCGACTAGGCTTTGCGCGATTTGCGCTGCAGCACCGCGAACAGTGCGACCATGCCGGCCGCGATCGCGACCGCGACGGGTGCGGGAATTCCGGATTGGGGGTGCGACGTGAACTGTTCAGGAGTAAACACCGTGCCGCTCATTTCGGCAACTGTCGCCGCGCAGGAGGAGGCGGCTGTCAGAAGCACCAGGGAGAAAATCTTGTTCACGTCGCGCCCTTTTCTTGTCACACACAGAATACGCGGTGAGTTCGAAGCGCGAAATGGAACGCCTGTTGGGTTTCAGTACTAAAACCAAACCGGTCCGGATTCAACTGCGGTGCCGGTACCGACTGCCTAATCGTCTCAGCGGCCGAGCCGTGAATACCACACGACGACAACTTCGCCAAACATCGCCACGCCCAGCGCCGCGAGTCCCAGAAAACTCCCGAACGGCAGCTCGTACGTCGAGGCGTCTTTACCGGTGATGAAAATGTAGGCCAGGCCGCCGAGCGATCCGAACAGCGAAGCGGCGATCAGCGTCAACAGCGCCCAGCGCAGGCCCAGAAAGGCTCCGATCATCGCGATCATCTTCACGTCGCCGAACCCGAGCCCTTCGCGATGCCGCAATTTTTCATACGCCCACCCGACGAACCAGATCATCACGCACGGCAATCCCGCGCCGAGTGCGGACTCGGTGAGTGAGTGCCACCGCCAGTTCAGCGATCCGGGAATGAAGAATTGCGAAAAGTCCAGTTCGCCCGGACGCCCCATGGGCACCAGAACGGAAAAAATCAGCCCGAGGATCGTTCCACCGAGCGTAAATTCGTCCGGCAGAATGCGCTCTTCAGCATCGGAGGCGATCAGCGTGATCAGAATCGCGGAGAAGATGGAATACTTCGCCGCGGCGAGGGTCGGCCCAAGCGCCGCGACGCAGATTCCGAAGGCCGCGGCGGTAGACAATTCCACGAGCGGATAACGGAACGGAATGCGCTCCTTGCAATTCCGGCAGCGGCCCCCGAGCAGAATGAAGCTGAGGACTGGAATATTGTCGTACCACGCAATCATTTTTTCGCAGCCCGGACAAAACGACCTGGGCCGCACTACGGAAAGATCGCGCGGAAGGCGGAAGACGCAGACGTTCAGGAAGCTCCCGATGAGCAATCCGGCGAGCACCGCGATCGCGATCTCGATCATCGAAGGACCTCTTCGTAGGCTGCGAGCGTGTTCTTCACCATATGATCGATCGTGAACTGCGCTTCGACGCGCTCACGGCCCAGTCGTCCCATTTCGGCGGCGCGTTCGGGATCCCGCAAAAGCCTTTGGATGCTGGAGGCGAAATCTTCAGGGCGATTCGGAACCAGAAGGCCGGTGCGCTCGTGCGCGACCGCTTCGCACAGCCCGCCGACATTGCTCGCGATTACGGGAAGGCTCGCCGACATCGCGGCCAACGCCGCTGATCCGAGTCCTTCCATTCCGCTTGCGTATAAAAACATTTTCGCCTTGGAAAGATCGTCCCACAGTTTCGTCGCGAATCGCACCTCGACGCGTGCGATTTCGGCGGCGCGTCGGATCAACTCACCGTCTTTGGACGCAAGGGCGACGATCCAATCGCCGCAGGCTTGTTCAGCGAGCGGAACGCCGTCGTAGACGATACGGATCTTCGCATCGTCGATTCCGGCCTGCCTCAGTTGCGCCGCAACGTAGCGCGATACGGCGAGAAACAGATCGGCGCGCGCGTATTTGAGTTTCGAAAGGAATCCGCTGTTCACGGGAAAAGCGACGCGGCGCGCGACCACCAGACGAATCCCTGGCACGACCGCGGCCATGGTGTGTGCGCGCGCGTCGTGCGCATGGACAAGATCGAATTTTTTCGTGATCTTTTTGAGTACAACCGGCTGAACATCGATCCCGCGTGCGCGAGCTTCCAAAAACAGTGGCGCATCTTCGCGCGCCAGCAGTGTCGCTCCTTCCAGCCGCTCCAGCAGATAGATCACCTGCCATTGGCCGCCGCGCATTTCGCGCCCGGTATCGATGTGCAGGGTCTTCATCGGCGTTCATCGGCGTTGATCTGCGGCCATTTCAAAATCACGGCCGCCCCGGACTCATGAACCGAGCCTTCGCGTACTTCACGAAGTTGTACAGCGCCGCCATGTTCGCGATCGCCAGGCCTTCGACGCCGTCCAGAAATCCGAGCTTCACGAAGTAGGTTCTGAAGAACGTCCAGGGAGGCTCCAGCAGCAGGCGTCCCCAGGTCACTTTTTCTCCGGTCGCCAGCAACTGCTCCGCGGCGAGCGTCGTATAGCGATCCATCGTCTTCAGATGTTCCGACAAAGAATCGCAGGTGAAGTGCAGCAGGTTCGAATCCAGATGCCCGACGAGCCCGTCGACCTTTACCGATTCGTGAACGTACTCGCCCACCCATTGGGCTTTTCTGCGATCATACAGGCGCACCTTGCGATCCGGATACAAGCCCGAGTGGCGAATCCAGCGGCCCAGATACTGCGCCATGCGAGGCATGGTGTAGGCGTCGAACTGCGGACCGTTTTTCTTGAGCTGCCACAACTCGCCTTCAAGCGCCTCGCTCATCGATTCATCGGCGTCGATGGAAAGAATCCAGTCATACGACGCCTGCTCGGCTGCGAAGTTTTTCTGTTTGGCGTAACCCGGCCAGGGACTTTCGACGACGCGCGCGCCGAGCTTCTCGGCAATCTCCACCGTGCGGTCGCTCGAGCCGCTGTCGACCACCACAATTTCGTCGACGCAGCGCAGGCATTCGATCGCGCGCGGAAGATTGCGCTCTTCGTTATAAGTGATGATCGTCGCCGAAATTTTCACCGGGTCTATAATCCGTTGGTCCGGATCGGCGCAAGGGTGAAGCACAAAAGAAAAATGATTAGCGCGGCCAGTCCAAGCCAGCGGCGGACGGGGCTCAGGCGGCTGGGATCGATAATCGACGGATGCCGCAGGGCGACGAAGAACAGCACCACGGCCCAGAACAGCCACATGTAGCCCATGGTGTAATCGCTGGTGAAGAGCTGATACGCCCCAAGCGCCGCCAGAGCCGCGACGAAGATGCGTGAAAGAATGCGCGTCCGCTCCCCGACAAAAGCGTAGAGGACATGGCCGCCGTCGAGTTGCCCGATCGGCAACAGATTGAGCGCCGTCGCCAGAATGCCGACCCAGGCCGCGCGCGCGACCGGATGCAGATAAATATCGGTGGCCGGAACGCCCGGAAAGATGATCCATTCGAAGAATCGCAGAATGGGAGGCGTACCGAACAAAACGTCGCCGCGCAGCCCGATTCCCGGCACGATCTTCGACATCGACACTCCGGCGATCAGCGGAAGAATCAGCGTGGCGAATCCGGCCAGCGGCCCGCCGATGCCGATATCGAACAAAATTCTCTTCGATAAAATCGCCGAGCGGATGCGAATGAACGCCCCGAACGTCCCGATCAGTGTCGGCGCGGGCAGGAAAAACGGTAACGTCACATCGACGCGATAATAGCGGGCCGCAAGGTAATGCCCCATCTCGTGCACCAGCAGGATGGTCAGCAGGGTCAGCGAAAACGGCAGGCCGTCGATCAGGACCGAAGGATCGTGCCACATGCCTTTGTACGCCGCCAGATCGGCGTCGAAGTCGAAGGGTCGGTTTTCCGCGAAACTATGTGCGAGACCGGACCCCACCACGGTGGTTGTCAGGAGCGTCAACAGCAACAGCAGCGCGTGCAGCCAGTAGCGATGCTTTGGACGGACGTGTTCGGCTTCGAAAGACTCGAATACGTTCTGGGTCGCGGCCGTCGGGGGATAGCCGTTGGAGGACACAAGACCTTACTGCAGCGTCTGCAATTCCTTGCCGGGTTTGAATCGAACCGCTTTTCCGGGCGGGATCGCCACTTCGGCGCCCGTGCGCGGATTGCGGCCGATGCCGGTCTTCCGCGGGCGGACGTTGAAGATTCCGAATCCACGCAGTTCGATGCGCTCCCCACGGCCGAGCGCGCGCTTCATGCTTTCGAAGACGGTTTCAACGGCCATCTCCGCTTTGGTCTTGGTGATGCCCGTTTTATTGACCACTTCGTTGATAATATCGAGTTTGATCAATGCCGCCTCCGCAAACCCCATGATAGGATTAGGGTTATCTCCTTGTCAAGCGCCGCCTTATTTCGCCTCGCCTGCGGACGGTTCGCGACCGGCGTCGCGGTGCTCGCGACGCGCGCCGCGGACGGGATTCCGCACGGCCTGACGATCAATTCTTTCAGCTCGATTTCGCTCGATCCTCCGCTGGTGATGGTCGCGATCGCCCATGATTGCAGCATTTTAGAGCACTTCGGCGAGAACGGATTCTACGCCGTGAACATTTTGCGCGAGGAGCAGATCGACCTGTCGATCCGCTTTGCGGAGCTTCCCGAAGGCCGCTTCACCGGCATCGCGTGGACGCCTGGACTGGTGGGCGCGCCGCTGATCGAGGATGCGCTGGCGGTTCTGGAATGCCGCACGGTTCAGTCGGTGGAGGTGGGCGATCATCGTGTGCTGATCGGCGAAGTGGTCGATATGCGGATCGGCGACGGCCGTCCGCTGGTGTTCTTCAGCGGCGGATACACGGGGCTTATGTAATTTCGATCGGGGCGTTGTCGTCGGTGGTCTCGACGCCTTCGCGCCAGAACGAAACGAGAATGCCGAGCGATCGATCGTCGCCAGGAACTTGAAGCGGCGGATCGACGCGGAAATCCAGCCTTCCGTCAAAAGCGGC
>JAIQFJ010000450.1 GCA_020073325.1 Terriglobia bacterium
CGAATCGAAGCTGCGGAACTTGACCTTGGGATTATGCTTTGCCAGCGTCTTGGTGATCGCCGCCGTCAAAGTCGTCTTGCCGTGATCGATATGACCAATCGTGCCGACGTTCACGTGCGGCTTACTGCGATCAAATTTTTCCTTCGCCATATTCTTTCGTGGGTTCCTAAAAAAATTCTGGAGCCGTTGACCAGGATTGAACTGGTGACCTCGTCCTTACCAAGGACGCGCTCTACCAACTGAGCTACAACGGCCCGCTTTACGCACTCGATTGCTCTCGCGCCTGAAACTTCAAACACCGTTCAGCGTTCTTCCGAATCTCATCGCGCCGAACGAAAAACGATTGGTGGACAGGGAAGGATTCGAACCTTCGTACGCCGCAAGGGCGGACAGATTTACAGTCTGTTGGCTTTAACCACTCACCCACCTGTCCAATCCGCCACACGCTCCCGCAGCCCTCAACATCCGAAATAAGGAAAACTGTCCGCAAGCGCCAACACTCGCGCCAGGACTCGCTAGGCGTAACTCACAGTATAGCGAAAAAGAAGTGGAGCCACCAGAGGGACTTGAACCCCCGACCCGCAGTTTACAAAACTGCCGCTCTACCAACTGAGCTATGGTGGCTTCCCTACCATTCTAATCGCTGACGAGCGGATTTCAATCCGTGTGGGTAGCTGTATTCCATGCGCCTGAGCCGGAACAGCCGCGCCGGTGATGGCGCGGGTCGGTCGTGAGCTTTCCTACAGAGCGCACGCGATCGTTGTTCGGAACAATTCGGCGAATCAGCAGTCTAAATCGCCATGCGCTGGATCGCCCTGGTGTTCCTGACCATGATCGCCCACGCCGACGACTGGACCACCTGGGGCGGTCCGAATCGCAACTTTATCGTCCACTCGAACGGACTCGCCGATTCCTGGCCCGCGTCCGGACCTAAAAAGATCTGGTCGCGCGAACTCGGCGACGGCTATTCCTCGATCGCTGTCGAAAATAATGTCCTCTATACTGCTTTCCGGCGCAGCGGAGCCGAGGTGATCACGGCGCTCGACGCCAATTCAGGAAGAACGATCTGGGAGTACGGCGATCAGGTGGTCTTCACCAACGACTTCAAAGAAAAGGTCGGGCCCTGTCCCTACGCCATGCCGCAAATCGTCGGCGACCGCGTGATCACCGCCAGCGCGCTTGGAAAGATTCATTCGCTCGATAAGAAAACCGGGAAAGTGGTCTGGACGCATGACCTGTACAACGAATTTCACGGCAGCCGCCTGATCTACGGCTACTCCTCGCACGCGCTTCCTTATAAAGACACGCTGATCTTTCTCGCCGGCGGATCGGGCGACGCCGCGATTGCTTTTCGCCAGAGCGACGGCGCGCTGGTGTGGAAGTCGCTGAACTTCGCAAACGCATATTCGTCGCCGATCCTGGTCAACGTCGACGGGCAGACGCAAGCGATCGGCGTCGGCGCACACAATGTTTTCGGTTTCGATCCCGACAATGGCCGCCTGCTGTGGACCCATCCTCACGACACGCCCTACGGCCTCAATGTCAGCACACCGGTCTGGGGACCGGGCAATCTTCTGTTCGTCGCCTCGGCCTATGGCGTCGGCGGGCGAGTGATCGAGCTGCATCAATCCGGCGGCAAGACCACGGTTCAGGAACACTGGGCCGATCCGCACCTGGAACTGCATTGGGGCACTGCGATCGAGCGAAACGGCTGGCTCTACTTCGTCAGCGGTTACAACGGACCGTCGCTGCTCAGCGCGGTCGAAATGAAGACCGGCAAAATCGGCTGGCGCCAGCGCGGGTTCGCCAAAGCCGAACTGCTGTGGGCGGACGGAAAATTTATCCTCGCCGATGAAGACGGCACGCTCGCGCTGCTTCACATGACACCCGAAAAGGCCGAGGTCCTGGCCAAGGCGCAGGTCATGGAAAGCATCGCCTGGAGTGTCCCGGCGCTGGCCGGTACCAGGCTGTACCTGCGCGATCGCAAGAATGTTGTCGCGTTAGAATTAGGCAAACAGAGCAGGTAAGTCGCGCATATACCGGGATATACCTCAGTACGATTAGAACCATTCGTCACCGCGACATATTGGATTTATTTCGCCGACGTTCTTACAATTGGGCCATGCGAATCAGGATCACGATTCTGTTTGCGATCGCGTTAGCCGGACTGGTTATCGCGCAGGAACAACCGGGTGTACCCGACGGACTTCCCTGGCCCCGCGGCGTTTATCTGCGCACCGGCTCAGACTGGATTCAGCTTCCCGCCAACCCGCTGATGCCGTTCCTCAACGGCGATGCCCGCTGGCTGCTCGGATTCGGCCATAGCGACCCTGTCGCCGAAATGCCGGGTCCGCACGCGCTGGTGCAGCTCGGCAACGGCAAGCCGATGTTCTATTTGCGAGGACTCCCGGCATCGAACGGAATCTATCTGGTGCGCAGCGAGCCGAAAGAGGATTATCGCCAGATCCGCATGCCCCGCTCGCGCGATTTTCGCCAGTTCACCAGGCTCCGGCAGCAGGACATGATCGAACTCGATATGCGCGCGATTTCCGGCGACGTTTTGTCGGCCACGCCGCGCACGGAGTTGAAGCCCGGCGAATACGCAATCGTGTCGGTATTCGAACAAAACTTGCGCCAGATCCGCGCCAGTTTCGACTTCGGCGTCTCCGGAAAATAGCGCCGTGGGGCCGCTTGCCAAAGCGGCTGTTGGTGATCGGAGGCCGGTTCAGCTTCATGTGCGCCAACAGCCGGTTGGCAACCGGCTTGCCGCTGTGGCCAGCGGCCCCACGAATTTCTGCACAGGCGCTGATATAGTGTTTCCCATGCCGCGACGCATCTTTGCGTTTCTGTTCCTGATCGCCTCCGCCTTCGGCGAAAAAGTCAGTGGACTCCACGAGTCCGTCGAAATTCTACGCGACCGCTGGGGCGTCCCGCATATCTACGCCAAGAACACCGACGATCTGTTCTTTGCTCAAGGCTGGATCACCGCGAAGGATCGCCTGTTTCAGATCGACCTGTGGCGCCGCACCGGAACCGGAAAGCTGGCTGAAGTCCTGGGCCCCGACGCCACCGGACGCGACCGCGTCGCACGACTGGTCCGTTTCCGCGGCGACTGGAACAAGGAGTGGGAGAGCTACTCGCCCGACGCGCGCCGCATCGCGACGGCATTCGTCAACGGCATCAATGCCTACATCAAGTCGCTGAACGGAAAGCGTCCGCTCGAATTCCGCCTTGGCGGCTACGATCCCGCGCTGTGGACCATTGAAGACGTCGCGTCGCGCATCGCGGGGCTCGGCATGACCAGCAATCTGACGCAGGAAGTGAATCGCGCCACCGAAATCGCGAACTTCGGCGTGGCGAACGTCGAACGATTTGCGCCGCCCGATCCGTTCGTGCACCTCACTGTACCTCCGGGCATCGACATCAAAGCGATCAGCACGGCGATCGTGAAGGATTATCAGTCCGCCACCGGCTCCCCGCGATTTCCGGGCGAGCAGGGATCGAACGACTGGGTGGTCGACGGCAGCATGACCGCCACCGGAAAGCCGCTGCTCGCCAACGACCCGCATCGTCCCGTCACCGTGCCGAGCCTGCGCAAGACCGTGCATCTGGTTGCTCCCGGCTGGAACGTGATCGGCGCGGGCGAGCCGGCGCTGCCCGGCATCGCCATCGGCCATAACGAATCGATTGCCTGGGGACTGACCATCGTCGGCGTCGATCAGGAAGATCTGTATGTCGAAAAAATCAACCCGGCAAATGGGAATCAGTACCTGTACAAAGGCGCGTGGAAGCCGGTGGAGGTGGAGCGGCAGCAGATCGCGGTGAAAGGATCGGCGTCCGTAGCGGCCGACCTGCGCTACACGCAGCACGGGCCGATTCTCTACGAGGATCGCGCCAAACATCTGGCCTACGTTCTGAAATGGGTGGGCGCGGAGCCGGGCGGGGCAGGGTATCTCGCCGGATTGTCGGCGGCCCGCGCGAAGAACTGGAACGAATTTCTGCAGTCGATGCAGCGCTTCAAAGTGCCGTCGGAAAACATGGTGTACGCCGACACACAGGGCAACATCGGCTGGATCGCGGCGGGCTTCAGTCCGATTCGCAAGAACTGGACCGGTCTGCTGCCGGTGCCCGGCGATGCGGGGGAATACGAATGGTCCGGGTTCCTGCCGACTGCGGAGATGCCGCAGGCGTACAACCCGCCGCGTCATTTTTTCGCGACCGCGAATCACAAAATTCTTCCGCCGGGATATACGAAACAGATCGCCTACGATTGGGCGCTGCCGTACCGCGTGGAGCGCGTCGAGCAGATGCTTTCGGAAAAAAAGAAATTCACCGTCGAGGATTTCGAGCGCATGCAGTACGACGTGACCTCGCTGCCCGCCAAACGCTTTCAGGCGGTCGTGAAGAAATCGCCGCCGTCGAAAAATCGCGACATCGTCGATGAGTTCCTCAAATGGGACGCGCGCATTACGCCCGATTCGCGGCCCGCGCTGGTCTACGAAATGTGGATCGCGGCGCTGCCGCAGTCGATTTATCCGCCGGAGTGGCGCGGCCGGACGAATCTCGAAATCGAGCTGAAAATGCTCGAGGAGAAACCCAATCCGCACGCGCTCGCCGAGTCGCTGGATCGCGCGGTGGCCGAGATCGAACGCAATCTTCCGCATCGCGAATCGTGGAAATGGGGCGCTGCCCATACCATGCAGTGGCGCCATCCGCTGGGAGTCAAGTCGCTGAACCTGCCGCCCACGCCTCGTCCCGGCGACGGCAATACGGTGCTCGCGTCGGGAGGCGCATCCGGCGCGAACGGAGCTTCGTATCGCGAAATTTTCGACCTGTCGGACTGGGATAAATCGATGATGACGAATACGCCGGGAGAATCGGGAGATCCCGACAGCAAGCACTATCGCGATCTGCTGGATGATTGGATCGCCGGGAAATATCATCCGCTGCCGTTTTCGCGCAAAGCCGTGGAAGCCGCGACCGAAGAGCGGATCGTGCTGGAGCCGAGATAACCGGTTCGGAGCCCCCGCCATTACCCGCGACAAGCCCCGCCAGTCAGAGTCTGTGTGAAAACTGAACGTTCGCCGCTTCCTGCGGTCGCGGTTCATTGCCGGCATCCCGCTGAATCAGCCGTTTAAGGAACCGCGACCGCA
>JAIQFJ010000451.1 GCA_020073325.1 Terriglobia bacterium
TCAGACCCTGACCGCGCAGCCCGTCGCCGCCCCGGTCGCCGCGAGCACGACGCGCACGGCGGTGGAGCCCGCGAAAGCCGAGAAGACCGAAAAACAAATCGAGTCCAGGCCGCGTCCGATGGCAGCTCCGAAGGAACGGAAGCGCACCGCCTCCGCCGACGCGATCGCTGCGATGGAGCGCGGAGCCGCAATGGCCGGCGCGCCTCGTCCGAACATCGCCGCCGAGAAACGTGCCGAGCGACATGTGGAACGTCCTGTCGAAACGAAGCCGGCTCCCGCGCCCGCTCCGGTGATCGACGTGACGCCCGAACCCGCGCACCGCCCGGTCGCCGTCGCCGTTACGCCGGCGCGGAAAGACTGGAAGTCGCTGCTCAATCGCACCGCCAGCGAGAAGAAAACGGTCGAGGTTCGGACCGATCTTATGGAAGCCGTCGCCGCCGCCACCCTCTCCCAGCGCACGCAGGAAGCCTCCACCGAGTTCCCCGCCGGATTCCACGACGGATTCATCCTCAGCCAGCTGGTGCAGAGCCGCAAGCCGGTGAGCGGGCTGGTGGTTTCGATCGGCGTCAACGCGCCGCGCAACGAGGATGGATCGCTCGAAGAAAACGTGCGCGGCCTGATTCAGTCGCTGATCGGACCGAGCGATTTCGCGTGCCAGTCCAGCCAGGAAGAATTTTTGCTGATCTACCCCGGCGAGCGCGGAGCCGCCGCGCAGCGCAAGCTCAGCCAGATCGCACAACAGTTGTGGGATTTCCAACTCCGCTCGCTGGGCGAGGCGTCGATTCTATTTTGCTGGGGCGGCGTCGAGGTTCGCAGCGAATCGATCGATGAAGCGATCGCGTCGGCCAATGAGCGCATGCAGGAAACGCGGCGCGGCCGGAAATTGCTGACGATGGAGCCGCGCACCGAGCAGGCTCTGCGCCAGGCGGTTTAAAATTATTGCTGGCGGATCGACTGCTGCGTCAGATCCTTGCGCGGCGCGATGTGGAGGAAGCGTCCGACGGCTTTCATCATTCGACGCCGGCGCGTTTCGGGCGGAAGCAGCGCGTCGCCGGCGACGGGTTCGCGTTCCACGGGTTCGTTCGTTAGTGAAGTTTGCCTCTCCTCTTCTGCCGCGACCGGTTCTGAAATGCCGGTCGCGGCATTTTCTTCATTCGACTCGATCGGCGTAATCACCGGCGCGGTTTGCACTGCGAGACTCTGCGCAGACGTTCTGCGGGGAGCTCTGCCTGCGCGCACGGGAGGTGGCGGAGGGACCGATCCGCCTTTCGGTTCGGTCAACACGGGCGCGGCCGGACGCGGCTTCAGCGGGACGGGCGCGGGGGCCGCCGTCGCAGGCTTTTCGGCCACCGCAGCCGGCTCATGCATCACACGGTAGGCGGCATAACCCGCCAGCAGCAAGGCGAGGAGGATCGACCCGGCCCGGATTCCCCGCACAATATCGTCACGCAGCATATCCCTTGAGTGACCATCGGCACACCGTACTCCGCTGCGCATATGTCCATGCCGCAATCTTTGCCCGAGAACGGATTAAGACGATCGCCTTAACCGAAATGCATTGATTTATGGCTAAAATATCGCAATGCGCACGGGACTCAGACTCGGGATGCTTGTAATGGCGCTGAATGCGGCCGCCGCCGACCCGCATTGGAGCCGGATGCAGTCGCCGAATTTCGAAATGTACACCACCGCCGGCGAACGCAGCGCGCGCGACACGCTGCGATATTTCGAGCAGGTCCACAGCTTCTTCGCGCAAACCATGCCGTCGGCGCTGGGGAAGCCGCTGCCGGTGCGGATCGTCGCATTCAGCTCGGCGAAGGAATTCGAGCCGTATAAATTCAACGAAGTCGCGGTGGCGTATTATCATCCGACGCCGGATTGCGATTACATCGTGATGAGCCACACGGGTACGGAAACATTTCCGGTGGCGACGCACGAATACGTGCACCTGGTGGTGCGGCACTCGAGACTCGAATTGCCGCCATGGCTCGACGAAGGCGTCGCCGAGCTGTACTCAACGCTGCGGCCGATGGGCGACAAGATTCTGGTCGGCGCGCTGATCCCCGGGCGGCATCAGGCGCTGCTGACCGAGAAGTGGGTGCCGCTGGCGACGCTGCTCGACGCCGATCACAATTCGCCTTACTACAACGAGAAGAACAAAGCCGGCAGCCTGTACAACGAAGGCTGGGCGCTGACGCACATGCTGGCGCTGGACAATGCGTATCGCGGAAAATTCGCGGAGCTGATGCGCACTATTTCGGCCGGCAAGCCGTCGCGCGCCGCGCTCGAGGAAATGTACGGGAAGCCGCTGGCGGCGATCGAAAAGGATTTGCAGGGCTATCTCCGCGGCGGACGTTTTCAGGGCGTCCTGATTCCCGCGAAACTCGAAAAACTCGCCGACGATCTGGCGGCGGAGCCGGCGCCGCCCTTCGACACGAAGCTGATTCTGACGCGCCTGCGCGATCGTCCGCAGAACGAGGAATCGACGGCGAAGGCGCTTCAGGAACTGATCGCCGAAGATCCGGAACGCGCCGAGCCGCACGTCGATCTGGGCTATTCGCTGTGGAGCCAGGGCCGCGACAAGGACGCGCGCGATCAGTTCGCGAAAGCGTACGAGTTGGGCAGCCGCAGTCCGCGCCTGCTGTGGGATTACGGCCGGATGGAGGAATCGCACGATCAGGCGGCCGCGATTCGCGCGCTGGGCGAACTGCTGGCGCTCGATCCGGATCGTCTGGAGGTGCGCCTGGAACTCGCAGCCGTACAGCTTCGCGCGCATGCGGCCAAGGACGCGATCGAAACGTTGAAGCCGGTGAAACGCGTGACGCCGGAGAATGCTCCGCGCCTGTTGACGATGCTCGCTTTCGCGAATCTGGAAACGGGCGATCGGGTGACGGCGCGGAACGCGGCGGACCAATTGAAAAAGGTCGCGCAGACGCCGGAACAGAAGGACACGGCGGAAAAGCTCCTTCAGGCGATCGAAGGACCTCGTGCGGTCACTTCGGCATCGGCTCCGGTCGCGCCGTCATCGAAGGCGTCGCCAACAGACGGCCGTCCCCGAATTCAGCGCCGCGAGCGCGCTCCGGGGACCTTTGAGGTTCGCACCAACGTGGTGAAGCTCCCCTCGTTCAGCGGAAAATTCGTCGAACTGCAATGCACCGAGCCCGCGAAGATGATCATCGACACGGCCGAGGGCAGAAAGACCGTGATGATCGACGATCCCGGCATGTTGCTGGTGAACGGGCACAATGGCGAAAAGATGGATCTGACCTGCGGGCGTCAGAAGGCGAAGCCGGTGCGGATCGAATATGCTCCGCCAACGCGCGAAGGCATCGACGGGCTGGTTCGCGCGATCTATTTTGAACAGTAGGTTTCTCCGTGCGGGCTGAAGCCCCGCCCCCCTTTTACGAGTAAGATATCCCGGCGAACGGGCCGCTCACTCGCGTTCGCGGTTCAGTGCTGAGCGCCGAGCAGACCACAGAACCACGAGCGCCAGCGAGTGGGTAGCGCCGCTTTCGAAACCGGGACATCTTACTGGTGGCGTGTTGCGAAGGAAATCTCGGTCGGCTTTGATCCCGGCAGGAACAACAGTGCCCGGATAAGCCCGCTCCACGTCGGAGTTTATGCCGGCTGCTGTTGCGTCATGCAGTGCAGTGTGCCGAGTCCCAACACCAGATCGCGGCACGGGATTCCGATCACCTCGCGATCCGGAAAAAGGCGCTGTAGCGTGTTCAACGCGACTCGATCGTTCTTATCCGCGAACGTCGGCGCCAGCACGATGCCATTCGCGATGTAGAAATTCGCATAGCTCGCGGGCAATCGCTGGTGGTTGAACCAGACAGGCTCCGGCATCGGCAGCGTCGCGATTTTCAGATCCCCGCGCGAACGCAGCCGCGCGATATTTTCCTTGAGCGGCTCGTGATTCGCGTCGGATTTATCGGGCTCGATCGCGACGACCACCGTATCCGCCGACGTAAAGCGCGCGATGTCGTCGACGTGACCATGCGTATCGTCGCCCGCGATGCCGCGTCCGAGCCAGATCGTTTCGCTCACCCCCAGATATTTTCGAAACGCCGATTCCAGGCTGCGTCGCGACACTCCGGGATTGCGCGCCTGAACGGCGGAGAGCAGGCATTCTTCCGTCGTCAGCATTTTGCCCGCTCCGTTTACATCGATCGCGCCGCCTTCGAGCACCAGGCCCGGCTCCATGCGCTCGATGCCGAATTTCCGCGCGATCGCGCGCGGCACCTGCGAGTCGTGCTCATAGTTGTCGTACTTCGCCCACCCGTTGAAGCGCCAGTGCGTAATCGTGATTCCCCGCTTCGAGCGCACGAACAGCGGACAATAATCGCGCGTCCAGCTTCGATTGGTCGGATGCTCGAAAAACTCGACGCCGTCCAGATCGACGTGGCATTTGCGCAGGATTTTTCGGACACGCGATTCGTCTTCGGTGATGATCCGAACTTTTTCGACGCGCGCCAGGTGCCGCACGATTTCGCCGTAGAGCCACGGGATCGGCTCGAATTTCCCGGGCCAGTCCGAGCGCTCATGCGGCCAGGCGAGCCAGGTGGCCTGGTGCGGCTCCCACTCCGCGGGCATCCTCATTTGCCGGTCGCCTTATCCAACCACCGGTTGAGGATCGGCCCATAGGCGTCGATGCGGCGATCGCGCAGAAAGGGCCAATGGGTGCGCACGACGTCGATTTTGTCGAGATCGCATTCGACCAGCAGCGTTTCTTCCTTGTCGTGCTCGGCCCGGGCCAGCACGTTGCCGTTGGGATCGGCGAGGAACGACGCGCCCCAAAACTCCAATTTCCCTTCCAGGCCCGTGCGATTGGCGGCCGCCACGAACACGCCGTTGGCAATCGCATGGCTGCGCATCATGGTTTCCCATGCCGAGTGCTGGCTGGCGCCGTAGACCGGTTTTTCGTCGGGCAGCCAACCGATGGCGGTGGGATAGAAGATGATTTGCGCGCCGGCCAGGGCCGTGAGCCGCGCGGCTTCCGGATACCATTGGTCCCAGCAGACGCACACGCCGACGCGGCCATAGCGCGTATCGAACGCGCGAAAGCCCAGGTCGCCGGGCGTGAAATAAAACTTTTCGTAGTACAAGGGATCGTCCGGAATGTGCATCTTGCGATAC
>JAIQFJ010000452.1 GCA_020073325.1 Terriglobia bacterium
CGACAATCGTCCAGCCGAGCCGCGAGTGTCAACGAGCGGGTGTTTGCAACCGGAACGCCCGCTCCTTCCAGTCGCGGTTCTGTGGCGACAGTCGTCCAGCCGAGGGTGTTGCAATCGAAACGCCCGCTCCTTCCCAGCCGCGGTTCTGTGGCGACAATCCTCGGGCGCCGACCCGCGCGCGTCAGCCAGCGATTGCCGCATATAATGATCGACGTGACCCGCTACGCTGCTCTTTTTCTCACGTTCTCGACATTGTTCGCCGCCGACGTCGCGCAGGAAGGGAAACGCTGGTGGTCGCACATCGAAGTCCTGGCGGACGACAACATGGAGGGCCGCAACACCGGCAGCGAAGGACACAAGCGCGCCGCCCAATTCGTTGCCGGCGAGTTCGAGCGCAACGGGCTGAAACCGGCCGGAACCTCGGGCTATATCCAGCCCGTGCAGTTCAGCGTGCACAAGATCGACGAACCTGCGTCGAGCCTCGCCATCGTCCAGAAAGGCAAGGCAACTCCGCTGAAACTGGGCGAGGATGCCAATCTCAGCGTGCGTGCCGATCTCGCGCCCGCCACGGATGCGCCCGCGGTCTTTGTCGGCTACGGCCTGGTGATTCCCGAAAAAGGCATCGACGATCTGGCAGGTCAGGATCTGAAGGGCAAGATTGCCGTTTTTCTCGGCGGCGGCCCGCAATCGGTGCCGAGCGCACTCAAAGCGCATTTTTCTTCCGCCGCCGAACGCTGGGCCGCGATGCGCAAAGCCGGGGCGATCGGGATTGCGAGCATCGCCAATCCGAAGTCGATGGACATTCCCTGGGCGCGCTCGACGCTGGCGCGGCTCAGCCCGACCATGTCGCTGGCGGATCCGAAATACGCGGAGTTGAGCGGACAGCAGTTCGCCTTGACCGTCAATCCGGCGCAGGCGGAAAAAATCTTCGCTGCGTCGGGCCATACGTTCGCGGAAATTTTGAAGCTCGCCGATGCCGACAAGCCGCTGCCGCATTTTCCGCTGAACCTGAATTTCCGCGCGAAGGTGAAGATCGACCGCTCGCAGGTGGAGTCGCAGAACGTCGCGGGACTCCGGCCGGGCAGCGATCCGGTGTTGAAAAATGAATACGTCGTCTTCTCGGCGCACCTCGATCACCTGGGCGTCGGCCAGCCGATCAATGGCGACAAGATCTACAACGGCGCCATGGACGACGCGTCGGGGATCGCGTCGCTGATCGAGATGGCGCTGCTGATGAAGGAGCAGAATCTTCATCTCAAGCGCAGCATCTTATTCCTGGCGGTCACGGGAGAGGAGAAGGGCGAGCAGGGATCGCTCTACTACGCCAGCAACCCGACCATCCCGAAAAAGGCGATCGTGGCCGACATCAACATGGATATGTTCCTGCCCCTGTTCCCGCTGAAATACCTGGAAGTGCAGGGACTGGACGAATCCACCTTAGGCGACGACATCCGCGCGGTCTGTCAGAAAGCCGGAATTGTCGTGCAGGCCGATAAACAGCCCGACCGTAATCGATTCATCCGCAGCGACCAGTACAGCTTTATCAAACAAGGGGTTCCGGCGCTGGCCTTCAAATTCGGCTACATCCCCGGGACGCCCGAAGACAAAATCTTCAACGACTGGCTTACCAACCGGTATCATGCCCCGTCTGATGATTTGAGCCAGCCCGTCGATAAGACTGCCGCGGCACAGTTTAACCGCCTTCTTCTCGACCTGGGCGAGCGAGTCGCCAATGCCAAGGATCGTCCTCACTGGAAATCGAACAGCTTCTTCAAGAGATTTGCCCCATCTGAGTAGAAGCCGGAGTAAAATAGAAGACACACCGGTCTGGAAATCGGTCGCAACTTTGCGTCCGGTTTCTGCATCGAAGAAATAGGGCGATTCCCACTCCTTGGCCGGAAAAGGCCACCCCGTGCGAGCGAAGACGAAGGGTCAGGCAGTCAAACGCTGCGTTAGGAGGAGCCCAAATGAGCACGCAAATGGAACGATTTGAAGAACATATGACGGATGCCGCTGCGTCTTTCGGCGCCTCGGTAGACGAATCTCCAGAGTTTATGGAGACCGAACTCCCGGAAGCGGAGCATGAAGAAACGACGCCGGAGGTCAACTCCACCGACGATCCGGTCCGCGTGTATCTGCGCGAGATGGGGTCGGTGCGGCTGCTCAACCGGCAGGGCGAAATCGA
This sequence comes from Terriglobia bacterium, assembly GCA_020073325.1. Classification (GTDB taxonomy): domain Bacteria; phylum Acidobacteriota; class Terriglobia; order Bryobacterales; family Bryobacteraceae; genus Palsa-187. Next base: position 2,186 of record JAIQFJ010000452.1, read on the forward strand.
GCTGGCTCGGCGCATGGAGCGGGGTCGGCTTCGGATGCACAAAAAAGTGTCCCGTTCGCCGCTGGTGTGGCAAACGGTTCTCCAATTGAATGAGCAGGTTCGGGCGGGCGAGCTGCGCCTGGAAGAGTTTGTCGAAATCGGCGGCCAGGAGAGCGAAGTGCGTGAGAGCGCTCGCGCCGAGGCCACGCGCCGGCTGGCGAAGTTTGCTCGAACGGTCAATGAATTGAAAGAGTTGGAGCGGAAGATCGCGGCGACGCCGGCGCGTCACGTGAACCTGCGGGCCAAACTTGAATCGAAGGCTCCGCGCCTGAAGATCAAAGTTTCCCGTACGATGCGGGAGATCGCGTTCGACGCCGCCCAATGGACCCGGTTCCTCGAAGACATGGAAAAGGTGGTCGAGCGGCTGGCGCGTCGGGATCGTGAAATCAGCAGCTTGCGCGGCAAGCTGGCGCTGGTTCGCGACTTGAAGCGGCAGATGCGCCAGGAAGAGCAGGCCGCCGGGGCGAATCTCGCCCAGATGCGGCACTGGGTTCATGCGGCGCGTCGCGGCGAACTGGAATCGGAATCGGCCAAGGCGGCGCTGGTGGAGGCGAACCTCCGGCTGGTGGTTTCGATCGCCAAGAAATACGTCAATCGAGGACTGCACCTGCTCGATCTGGTCCAGGAAGGTAACATCGGGCTGATGCGGGCCGCCGACAAGTTCGACTATCACCTGGGCTACAAGTTTTCGACCTACGCCACGTGGTGGATCCGCCAGGCGGTGACGCGCGCGATTGCGGACCAGTCGCGAACCATCCGCATTCCGGTCCACATGAACGAGACGCTGACGAAGTACATGCGCTTTTCGCGCGAACTCGAAATCGAACTGGGCCGCACTCCGACCAATGCGGAAATCGCCAAGCGGATGGAGACGACTCCTGAAAAAGTTCAGGAATTGCGAGCCATCTCGCGCGATCCGGTGTCGCTCGACCTGCCCGTGGGGCGCGACGGAGAATCGGTGCTGGGCGACCTGATCGAGGATCACGCCGCCGGGTCGCTGATGAGCCCGCTGCTCGATCACGACGTTCGCGACGGCACGGCGGGCGTTCTGAAGAGCCTGACTCCCAGCGAGGAGAAGGTGATCCGGATGCGGTTCGGAATCGGCTATGACCGGGAGCATACGCTCCAGGAAATCGCGCAGGATTTCGGACTGACCCGGGAACGCATCCGGCAGATCGAACTGAAGGGTCTGCAGCGGCTGCGCAATCCGGAAAACGCGCACCGTCTGCGTCCGCTGATGACAATCCAGTAGTTTGGCCGAACATTCTGCGCTTGAGACTCCCCGGACTGACTTGACACCAGCGGAGGGCGGGTTCATACTTGCTTCGATTGTCAGACCGACACGGAGGAACAAAGGCATGAACACGAAGAAAATTCTGGGGATGTTGCTCATCGGACTCGGCGCGGCCGGGTGTCTCGCGGCGCAAGTCGCGTCACCCGAAATCGATCCTGCAACCGGCGCAAATGCGCTGGCTCTGGTGGCCGGGGCTTTGTTGATCATTCGCAGCCGTCGCCGCCGTTAATCCAATCTCAAACCGCCCAGGCTTCACCGCGGGAAGCCTGGGTCCCATCCGCTCGTTCTAGTACTTATCCGGCTGTAAGTTCGTGCAAGAAATAGGATTTCTCCCTTGACACGTCACAAGGGCCGGTCCATACTTGTTCGACCATCCAAATCCGTCCACGGAGGGACAAGCGAATGACAATGATGAAGCTCACTGGAATGATTCTCGTGGCGATCGGCGCGGCGGGTTCTCTGGTTGCTCTTGCGCCGGCGCCTGAGATCGATCCGGCGACCGGTGGAAATGCTTTGGCGCTGCTGGCGGGTGCGCTGCTGATCGTCCGTAGCCGCCGCCGCTAGTTTCCTCAGAAGCGAACAATAACCCAGGCTGCTGTTCCAGGCCTGGGTTTTTTGTTTTAGAATTCGGATTCAACCTCGAATGAGTTCCGCCAGTCCAGCCGTTTCTCTCGCGACTTCAGGCCGGGCGCGTGTTTCGGTGCGGCTCGGTTTGCTCGCGGCGATTTTCATTGCGGAACTGCTGGCGATTTCCATCTGGCTGGACGGCGACATGCTGCGCAATCGCGGCGGGTTGGCGGCGCTGGTTCACGATTGGGGCGCCTGGTCGATTCGCGCGGTGGTTGCCACGGCTCTGGGATTTCTGGTTTTCGGCGAATCGCTGGAGGAGGCGGAGCGCCCGCGGATCGATCTTCGCGGGCATCGCGTCAGCGGGATGCTGCTCGGCCTGCATGCGGCGTCGATGGCCGCCTTTGCCGGTCTCTCGACGATTCTCTATCAGCATCATGCCAGCGGGTGGGTGTCGAATCTGATCGTTGTGGGCTGGGGAGCGGCGGGGCTTGCCGGAATCGTAAGTGCGGCGTGCGCGATGATTCCAGCCGGGTCGTGGATTTCGCAGATCCGCAGCCTGCGCGATGTGCTGCTGTTCGCGATCGTCGCGGGGGTGGCGGCCTGCGTCATCGGTGCGTATGCGCGCGACTTCTGGGGACCGCTGGCGCGCTGGACCCTGGAACTGGTTTCCGCGATGCTGCGGCCGTTTGTTCCCGTTGTTTTTCAGGCCCCGCTCACCATCGGGACGCCGAGGTTCATGGTGGAGATCGCGCCGGAATGCTCGGGCTACGAAGGAATCGGACTGATTCTGGCACTGAGTTCGGCATGGCTCTGGTTCATGCGGCGGCAATGGCGTTTCCCGCGGGCTCTGCTGCTGATTCCGGCGGGCGTGGCGGCGATCTGGATTCTGAATTCCGTGCGCATCGCGGCGCTGATTCTGATCGGCAATGCGGGAGCGGAGCGGATCGCGCTGGGGGGCTTTCATTCGCAGGCGGGATGGATTGCGTTCTGCCTGGTCTCACTCGGAGTCTGCATCGGTGCTCGAAAAATTTCGTGGCTCGCGGCGGG
>JAIQFJ010000453.1 GCA_020073325.1 Terriglobia bacterium
GACGTGGGGCCGCTCGTCAGAGCGGCAAGCCGGTTGTCAAAACCGGCTGGTCTTTGTATCCCAATCTCAGTGCGCTTGACCGAAGCGCATACACCAGCCGGTCCAAACGACCGGCTTGCCGCTCTGACGCGCCGCCCCACCTATATCGCTTCATGCGGGCGAAACCCCCCGCGCTGCATCACTTCTTTCACCGCGACATCCTGCTCCGGCGCGACATAAAAGAACGCGCCCACGCGCTCGCTCCGAAAAATGACGCCGCCGCTATATTTATCCGGCTCCACCAGATAGTCGAGCCCTGCCTCGGTCAGCAGTTTCTCCAGACGCAACGCCTCTTTCAGGCGTTTGGCGACATACACCAGCGACAATTCCTGTTCGCCGAAAAAATCCGGTTCGCGACGCACGTCAGCCCCGGACGCGTTTCACGAACGCCTCGTAGCCGTCCGCGCTGCGGCCCTGGTAGTAGGCCGCGAATGCCTTGCCCACCGATTCCAGATGCTCCAGAAAATTCGGATCCTTGACCACGCCGCGATACTCGGCCAGGAATTGCTCGAGCCGAATCCAGACAAATAACAGTTCGCGCCCGCTTTGAAAGAACAGATCGCGATTGAGCACGCCGGATGTAATAAAGGAAGCGACCATGTCCCAGTGAGTCATCACCTGGCGCGCGAAGGCGTTTTCGTCGCTGCCAGTGGGGCAAAGCTGCAGGAAATCTGCATAGGTCCTGGCCTTGAAATTGGCCGAAAACCACGCCCGCGCCTGGCGAAAGCGTGCTTCGCGGCGCAGGTCGTACAGTTTCAGGATCAGGTTGACGTCGTCGTAGGTTGCGGGTCCCATGAATTTTCAGAGTACTTGAGAATTGTTCCGCCTTCAACGCACAACACAAATTGGATGCTCACACAGGACGAAGAACTGCATTGGCTGGCGCTGCGGATGGTTCCCGGTCTCGGGACGCGCCGGTCGGGACAACTGATCGGGACCTTCAAGACGCCGCAAGCGATCTTCCGCGCCTCGAAAACCGAACTGGAGGCGACCGGGCTGGCTCCCTCGATCGCCCAAAGCATCGCCAGCGGATGCGCGTTCGAGGAGGCGGTGGATCAGCAGCAGAAGCTCGCCGAGGCCGGGGCGCAGGTCGTCGCGATGACGGATTCCCGGTATCCGCCCGCCCTGCTGCAGATCTACGATCCGCCGCCCATCCTGTTCGTCCGCGGCCGCGTCGAGTTGCTGGCGACGCTGATGATCGGGATCGTCGGGACCCGCCGGCCGACCACCTACGGGACGGCCGTTTCCGCCCGATTCGCCAAGGATCTGGCGGCCGGAGCCGGGTTGACCATCGCCAGCGGAATGGCCCGCGGGATCGATACGGCGGCCCACAAGTCGACGCTCGAGGCCGGCGGCGACACGGTAGCGGTCTTCGGCTGCGGGGTCGATCAGGTGTATCCGTCGGAAAACCGCAAGCTGGCCCAGCAGATCGCCGAAAAAGGCCTCACGGTCTCCGAATTTCCCATGGCGACCCCGGCTTATCCTCAAAACTTCCCGGTCCGTAACCGCATCATCGCCGGAATGAGCGCCGGGGTGATCATTGTCGAGGGCGGCGAATATTCGGGCTCGTCGATCACCGCGAAACTGGCGATCGAACAGGGCCGCGAGGTGTTTGCGGTGCCTGGAAATATCACATCCAAAATGAGTTGGGGGCCAAACCTGCTGATCAAGCAGGGCGCGAAACTGGTCCAGGAATGGAACGATGTCGTCAGCGAGCTGAAACCCGAAGATCGGCGCCGGCTGGCGGATAAATGTCGTAAGCAATTGAATCTAAACGAAGGTGAATCCCCCGAGCCGCCCGCTGCATCCATTAGCCACGTCGGTCGAACGGTTCTCGGGGCACTCCGGCCGGATCAGCCGGTCGGGCTGGACCACCTGATCGAGACGCTCGACGGCACGTCCTCTTCAGAAATCATTGCGACATTGTTTGAACTGGAGCTGGCTGGGCTGGTCCGGCAGGTGCCGGGCAAGAGTTTTGTGCGAATCTGGCAGGATTAGACGGAGGAGCTAGTAGGAGCACGAGAGAGGGCCCCCTGCCCGTTCGTGGTAAGATTTCGGTTGTTTACGGTCTCATACCCATACTTAAGGTTAAGCAAGCACTCTTATGGCAAAAAATCTCGTGATCGTCGAGTCGCCGACGAAGGCGAAAACGATCGGTAAGTATCTCGGCAAGCAGTACACGGTCAAAGCGTCGATCGGCCACGTGAAGGACCTTCCCAAGAAGGCGCTGGCGGTCGACGTCGAAAACGATTTCACCCCCGTCTACGAGGTGATCGAGGGCAAAAAGAAGCTCATGAGCGAGCTGAAGCAGGCCGCCAAGGGGGCCGAAGCCGTCTATCTGGCGGCTGACCCTGATCGCGAAGGCGAGGCGATCTGCTACCACCTTCAGGAGGAGCTGGCGGATCGCAAAAACGGTCCTAAGTTTTTCCGGGTGATGTTCAACGAAATCACCAAAAATTCCATCCAGAAGGCGTTCGAGAAGCCAGGCGCGGTAAACCTGCACATGGTGGACGCGCAGCAGGCCCGGCGTGTGCTGGACCGGCTGGTGGGCTATAAGATCTCGCCGCTGCTTTGGGATAAGGTCCGCCGCGGTCTTTCGGCTGGACGCGTCCAGACGGTCGCGCTGCGGCTGATCGTCGAACGGGAACGCGAGATCAAGGCGTTCCAGAGCAAGGAATACTGGAGCATCGACGTCAGCCTGGCGGCCAAGAAGCCTCCGGTTTTCAAGGCGCACCTGCTCAAGAAGGACGAAGAGAATCTCGAAATCGGCAACGAAGGGTCGGCGACCTCGATTGTCGACACGCTGGCGGACGCCGCCTACGTGGTCAAGTCGGTCACCAATCGCGAGAAGCGCCGCAACCCCACGCCTCCTTTTATTACGTCGACGCTGCAGCAGGAAGGATCCAGAAAGCTGCGCTTCAGCGTGAAGCGGACCATGATGCTCGCCCAGAAGCTGTATGAAGGCGTCGAGCTGTCGAAGGACGAGGGTCCGGTCGGCTTGATTACGTACATGCGTACCGATTCCACGCGCGTCTCTCAGGACGCTTTGGATGAAGTGCGCGGCATGATCGCGGAGCGTTACGGCGCCGACTACCGGCCCGCGACGCCCAACGTGTACAAATCGAAAAAGGACGCGCAGGACGCCCACGAAGCCATCCGCCCCAGCTCGGCGCTGCGGACTCCTGAAAGCGTCGCCAAGTATCTGCAGGAAGACGAGCTGAAACTGTACCGGCTGATCTGGATGCGTTTCGTCGCGTCGCAGATGTCGCCGGCAGTGTTCGACCAGACGACGATCGACGTCAACGCCCAGGGCAAGGACGGCTCTACCTATTTATTCCGCGCGACCGGCAGCGTCCCCAAGTTCGAAGGATTTTTGAAGGTCTACGAAGAGGGCAAGGACGCGAAGACCGAAGACGACGACGAAGAGCGCAAGCTTCCCGCGGTTTCCGAAGGCGAGACGCTGAAGTTCCGCGCGATCGAGCCGGAGCAGCACTTCACCGAGCCTCCGCCGCGCTTCAACGAAGCGACGCTGGTGAAGGAACTGGAAGCCGACGGCGTCGGGCGTCCGTCGACGTACGCGTCGATTCTTTCGACGATCCAGGAGCGCGAGTACGTCCGCAAGGAAGGCGGCAAATTCTTTCCGACCGAGCTGGGCATGGTCGTGACGGATTTGCTGCTTGAAAGCTTCAACGATCTGTTCGATGTGACGTATACGGCTCGCATGGAAGGCGCGCTCGACGAGATCGAAGAAGGCAAGATCGACTGGCGCATGGCGATGAGCGAGTTTTACGACCGCTTCCAGAAAGACCTGGACCACGCCGCGCGCAACATGACCGACATCAAGCGGATGGAAGTCCCCACGGATTTCGTCTGCGAGAAGTGCGGCAAGCCGATGGTGATCAAGTGGGGCCGTCACGGGAAGTTCATCGCGTGCACGGGCTATCCCGAATGCACCTCGACGCGCGAGCTGCCGCCTGAGGACGGCGTCGCGAGCGAACAGGACGAAGCCGAGTATTGCGACAACTGCGGCCGTCCGATGGTGCTGAAGAAGGGCCGTTTCGGGCAGTTTTTGGCCTGCTCCGGCTATCCCGATTGCAAGACGACGAAGCAGTTGGGCGCGGCGCAGAAGCCGCAGGATGTTCCGCTCGATGAAAAATGTCCGAACTGCGGATCGAATATGGTCCGCAAGTACGGCCGCTACGGCGAATTCGTGGCGTGCTCGAATTATCCGACGTGCAAGTACGTCAAGCAGAAAACGATCGGCGTGAAGTGCCCGAATTGTTCCGAGGGCGAGGTCGTCGAGCGGCGATCGAAGCGCGGCAAGACGTTCTACGGCTGCAATCGCTATCCCGATTGCGACTTCGTGGCCTGGGGCAAGCCGATTCCGGAAAAGTGTCCCGAGTGCGGGTCGTCGTACCTGATCGAAAAGTATCTGAAGGCCGGTCCGGTGGCACAGTGTCCCAACGGCGAATGCAAATTCAAAAAGCCGATCGCGCCGCAGGTCGAGGCTGTCGTTCAATAAGGAACCCCGTCCTTACGGCCAGGGCTGTCGCGCGATGAGGACAGCAGCGCCCGTCAGGGCGGGGCTCAGCGGAGAATAAAATAGTGGCAGAAGCAGTGGCGCAGAATCCACCGTCGGCAGATTACGGAATCGACGCACCGGTCATCGTCAAGCGAATGTTCACGCGCGCGGCGTGGTGCCTGGGCGTGGGGCTGGCTGTCTATTTCATCAATCACAACGAGTATCCCGACACGTCGGCCAAGTTACTCAGTGTGCTGGGATCGATCGGCCTGTGCTTTCTCGCGGCGGGCGCGTTCATGGTCTGGTCGAGCAAGGTCGGCAAGGTCAAGATGCGCGACCAACTGCTCGACTCGCTGCAACTGAAGGGCGACGAAAAGGTGCTCGACGCGGGCTGCGGACGCGGGCTGATGCTGATCGGGCTGGCCAAGCGGCTCAAGTCGGGCAAATGAAGGCGGCGGCTTCGTGCTGCTGGAATTTATCGCCGGTTTCGATTCCAGCGTTGCGCTCGCTGACGTGCGCGCCAAGGTCGATCAGTCCAAGCA
>JAIQFJ010000454.1 GCA_020073325.1 Terriglobia bacterium
ACTCGTGATGGCGGAGGCAGGCCTCCGCGCGAGGTACAAAATGAGCAGCACCTTGTGCCTGAGCGCGAGCCCCGTGTTTCGCACCCCGCCCCTGAAACAAGGCGGGGTTTTTCATTTTGCCCGGACCGCGTTTTACCGAACCGATTCGCAGCGCAGCGCGACCACCGGATCCACGCGGACCGCGCGGCGCGCCGGAAGATAGCAGGCGAGCAGTGCGACCAGTGTCAACAGAATGGCGACCGCGATGAACGTCGCCGGATCGTGCGCAGTGACACCGAAAAGCTGGTTGGCCATGAGCCGCGTCAAACCGAATGCGCCGCCGATGCCCGCAGCCACACCGATCAGCGCCGTCTTTGCACCCTCCCCCAGCACCAGCCGCATCACGTCCCCGCGTTGCGCGCCGAGTGCCATCCGTAGGCCGATCTCATGCGTCCGCTGACCCACTACATAAGAAATCACGCCATAGATTCCGACACACGAAAGCAGCAAAGCGAGCGCCGCGAAGATGCCCAGAAGACTCATCGCGAGACGCCGGGCGGCCAGAGAGCCGGAGAGGACATCCTCCATGGTTTGCACTCCGTAGATCGACTCGCGCGAATCGATTTCCTGAACGCCGGCTCGAACGGATTTCATGATCGCCGCCGGATCGCCTTCGGTACGCAGCACAACCGCCACAGCGCTCGCCGCAAGCGGCATGATTTTTTCGGGAAGCTGCATGAACGGATAGAAAAACTGCGCCTCGACCGCCCCTGGCGCGTCCCCTCCCGGGCCCCACTGGTTGATGTGCCCGACCACTCCGACAATTTCCGCCTGCACGTTGAATTGCGTCAGGTTGACGCGCTTGCCGATGGGATCTTCATTCGGGAAATACATGCGCGCGAATACATCGTCGATATCGATCACGACCGGCGCGTTCTCGCGGTCCCTTTCCGTGACGAAACGGCCGCGCTCGAGCGTGATGCCCATGGCTTGCTCAAACCCCGCTTCGACCAGGTAATACATGCCCTGCGGCATTTCGTTGTCGTTCGCCGGCTCGGCCCGCCCTTCAATCCAGAACGGCAGGAACGAATCGTGAATCATCGGCCGCGACCCCAGTGTCACCGAGACCGCCCGCACTCCTGGAATCGACCGCATCCTATCGTCGAACCGGCGCAGTCGCGCGCGCGTTTCCGCCGAGGTGGTCGCCGCTGACGACGGCATCGACAAACTAAACGTGATCGCGTGGCTGGGGTTGTAGCCGGGATTCACGCGCCACAGCGCCGAAAGACTCCGCAGCATCAGCCCCGCGCCGATCAGAAGAACCAGAGCCATGGCGACTTCGGTCGCCACAAAGATTCGCTGCAGCCGGTGGCGCGTCCCGCTCGATCCGCAGCCGCTTTCCCGCAGAACGTCCTGCAAATTCACGCGCGAACTTCGGAGCGCCGGAGCGAGGCCAAAAATCATCGCGGCGGCGAGAGTCAGAGCCATCGTGACCAGCAACACGCGTCCATCGAGCGCGATCTCCTCGGCGCGCGGCAATGCGCCGGGAAACGAGTTGACCACCGCCTTCGTCGCCGAAGACGCGAACAGCAGCCCGAGCCCGCCTCCCAGGCTCGCCAGAACGACGCTTTCCGTAAGCAATTGGCGGACCAGCCGCAGGTGACCCGCACCCAGCGCGGCGCGCACCGCAAACTCGCGCGAGCGGCCCATCGACCGCGCCAGCACCAGATTCGCGACGTTCGCACACGCAATCAGCAGCAGAAATCCGACCGCGGCCAGCAGCACCAGCAGAAAAGGCTGGACGTTCCCTACGATGTCCTCCTTCATCGAAACCACCGTGATCCCGACGTCTTTATCGGCTACCGGAAACGCCGTCGCGAGATTGCGCGCGACCACGTCGACATCCGCCTGCGCCTGCGCCGGCGTAGCGCCCGGTTTGAGCCTCCCGATGGCGTGCGCGCTTACCGAGATTCGGCGATCGTGAAACGAGGGATCATTCCACTGCCCGATCGCGGTATAAACATCGCGGTCGTGTCCGTAAAAGGAAAAACTCGGCGGAACCACGCCCACCACGGTGTAGGAGGTGCCGTTCAAGGTGAGCGATTTTCCGATCACATCAAGCGAGCCGCCGAATTCCCGCGTCCAGAAAGCGCCGCCGAGAATCACCATCGGCGCCGCGCCGACCTGGTCGTCATCCGGCCGGAAAGTCCGTCCCGCAATCGGCCGCACACCCAGCGTCGAAAAAAAGTTCGCCGAAATCATATAACCGCTGACGCGCTCCGCCTGCGCCCTGCCGGTGAGGTTGTAATCCTGGTTGCGATAGAGCGCCATCGACGAAAACGTCCGCGCGTCGCGCTCCCAGTCCAGAAAATTCAGATACACGACCGGCCCGCGGTCGAATCCGGGATTTTTTTGATACACCGCCATCAGTTGCTCCGAGTGCGGATACGGCAGAGGATTGAGCAGCACGCCGTTGACGACCGAAAACAGCGCCGTATTCGCGCCGATCCCGAGCGCAAGAGTAAGAATTGCGATCGCGGCGAACCCTCGCGATTGAATCAGGGTTCGGACCGCGTAACCCAGGTCCTGCGACAGTGTCGTCATGGGTGCATTTTAGTCCCATCGGCGACCCTTGAGTGCAGTTTCTGGAACAGAGTGGTGGGCCCGAGAGAACTCGAATCTCTGACCTCCTGCGTGTCAAGCAGGCGCTCTAACCAACTGAGCTACGGGCCCTCGCTGTAAGCGAATCTTCAATATAACACGCGAGCTAATCGGTCCCGTAGTTAATTTCGAGCGTGCGAGCCTTGCGCGCGCCGAAGAAAAGAATGACCGCCGTCACCGCAAATAATCCCGCCACCGCCAGTGCCGCCGGTGTCGGTTCGGCCGACGAAATCAGCAGCGCGAGCAGCGGATTCATGTCGCGATCCGGTGGCGCGACGATCGGACACAGCGATTGCAAATAGAAAATCACGCTGATCTTCTTCAGCGCCGCCGGCAGGAACAGGTTCGCGCTCTCCCACACCAGCACGATTCCCGCCGGGATCAGCGGATTGCGGAAAAACAAACCCGCCGCCAGAAACACGCTCCCATACCCGAGGCACGCCAGCGCCGTCACGCCCAGGTACGCCGCCAGATGCTGCCACCCGCCGTTCTGCATGTATTGCGACACGCTGGCCGAATCGTAGGGCAGCACCAGCAGCCAGAATTGCAGCGCCGTGCTGGTGGTAAAGATCACCACCGTCGCGATCAGGCCCGCCAGATATTTTCCGGCGAGCAGCACTTCGCGGCGGATGGGAGCGAGCAGGTAAAAGTGCAGGCTCTTGTCGATCAGTTCGCCGCGGAACAGATTCATGAAAATCCCGACGCAGCCGAAAAAGATCGCCAGACGAACGAAGAAGAACTGAAAAACGGTCGCGAAGATGAGCTTGTCCTCCTGCAGGCTCGCGATCTCGTGCACGGAGATGCGTTCCAACTCATCGTCGTTGAAGGTGAAATCGTACTGGCTCTCGCCATCGGTGTAGCGCAGCCAGGTGCGGGTCCGCCGCCGCGTGGTGACCGTCCGCCGCGACGTCGGGTCGCCCAGCTTCACCTGCACTTCATCCATCGTCATGCCCGGCTTGATCGAATCCAGCAGATTCCTCGATACCGGATGCCCGGCAATGACCTCATGCTGATACTGCCTGGTGCGCATCACGTCGAATGCATGCGCACCGAACATCAGCGCCGGAGCGAACGCCAGCAGATAGACCCACAATCCGCGCTTCGCCAGAAACGTCTTCTTCATTTCCAGCCGGATCACCGCCCGAATTTGCGCCCAGTATTGCGACATCATTTCGTCGACTCCTCGCCGCCGATCAGATATTCGTACACCGAATTGACGTTGTCATCGGCAGGCGCCACCGACTCGATTTCGATTCCGTTCAGCGCGATCTGATTCAGCAGCCGGTAAAATCGATCCGCATCGCGCGTCTTGATCAGCAAGCCGCCTTTATCGGCATGCAGCCGGGCCTCGACGACGCTATCCTGCTCGAACACGCGCGCCGCCAGTGCCTCGGGTTTGTTGCAGCGGATCAGGACCTGCATCGGATGCTCGCTGATCTCGCTGCGGACGCCTGAAATCTTTCCTTCCGCGACAACGTAGCCGTTCGAAAGCAGAATCACCTGGTCCGAAATCATGTCGACTTCATGCAGAATATGGCTCGACACGATCACGTGCCGTCCCTCCGCCGCCAGTTCGCGAAACAGCGCGATCGTTTCCGCGCGCACCAGCGGATCCAGGCCATTCAGCGGCTCGTCTAAAACCAGCACGCGCGGATCGTGCGCGATCGACTGGGCCAGCTTGATCCGCTGCCGCATGCCCTTGCTGTAGCCCGCCACTTTGCGATTCGCCGCGTCCACCAGATTCACGCGCTCGATCGCCTTCCATGCCTGTTTTTCACACTCCGCATGCGACGTCCCGAACAGCCGCAGAAACGAATAGACGAATTGAGACCCGGTCAGGCCTTTCGGAAACGAATCGAATTGCGTCGAATATCCCAGCAGCCGGAACAATTTTTCCGGATCGTCCGGCGTCACGCCGAGAATCCGGATCGACCCGCGCGTCGGCCGCACCAGCCCGGTCATCAGGTTCATCAGCGTCGTTTTTCCCGACCCGTTCGGTCCCACCAGGCTCGTGATCCCCGGAGGAATCGACAGCGTGACGCGATTCACGCCCAGCACTTCGCCGTAAAAGCGCGAGACGTTGTCGAAGACAACCAGGCTTTGCTCGATGGGCGGCGGGCCTGTTTTTTCTTGGCCGCTGACGCTCACTTCACCACCTCAAACGCGCGCACTTTCTTGAACAGCAGCCACAGGCAGATCACGCACGCGACCGCAATCGCGTTCGCCGCGTCCCACGCGTCGACCCGGAGATTCACGTCCGTCAATCGAAACAGCCTGGCCCAAATGACACCCATGTCCTGCTGCAGATCGATCAGCGTTCCGTAATTCGTCCGCAGTACCGCATTGATCGCCACGCCGAACCCCGCGCCCGCGAAAAACACGCCCAGGATCAGCGCCCCCGCCGCGATCTTCCATCGCACCCACGCCGACATCGCCACCGCGACCAGC